>CAZDPF010000069.1:0-11883 GCA_964507215.1 uncultured Chryseobacterium sp.
ATGAACTCGGCAATTTGTTGCATGTCTCCTTCCACCAATCCGCGAGAAGTGACTGCCGGCGTTCCGATACGCATTCCAGACGTTACAAACGGTGATTGATCATCAAATGGAACCATGTTCTTATTGATGGTGATACCCGCCTTGCCCAAGGCATTTTCGGCTTGTTTGCCCGTGATATTTTTATTGCGTAGATCAATCAGCATCAGGTGATTGTCTGTTCCTCCTGAAATTACTTGATAGCCTTTAGAAACAAATACATCGGCCAAAACCTGCGCATTCTTTTGCACTTGAAGAATGTAATTCATAAAGCTGTCTTCCAAGGCTTCTCCGAAGGCTACCGCTTTGGCGGCAATTACGTGTTCCAATGGTCCTCCTTGTGTACCCGGAAAAACAGCACTGTCAATCAAGCTCGACATCATTCGGGTTTGCCCTTTGGGAGTTTTTAGTCCAAAAGGATTCTCAAAATCCTTCCCAATCATAATCAAACCACCTCTGGGTCCACGCAGGGTTTTGTGGGTAGTAGTGGTCACTATGTGGCAATGAGGAATAGGATCGTTCAATACCCCTTTCGCAATCAAACCAGATGGATGGCTGATATCTGCCAACAACAAAGCGCCTACACTATCGGCTATTTCGCGAAAACGTTGAAAGTCGATGTCGCGTGAATAAGCCGAAGCTCCACAGATGATCAGGTTGGGTTTTTCCTCCTCAGCTCTTTGCTGAATCTTTTCATAATCCAGTAGACCGCTTTCTTTCTCTACTCCGTAAAATGAAGTCTGGTACAACTTGCCTGAGAAGTTCACCGGGGAGCCATGGGTCAAATGCCCACCATGACTGAGGTCAAACCCCATAATTTTATCACCAGGCTTCAGGCACGCCAGATAAACCGCGGCATTGGCTTGCGAACCCGAATGGGGCTGCACATTGGCATATTCTGCTCCAAAAAGTGTTTTTGCGCGGTCAATGGCCACATTTTCTACTTCATCTACCACCTCGCAACCGCCATAATAGCGCCTTCCTGGAAAACCTTCTGCGTATTTATTGGTGAGTACAGAGCCCATGGCTTCCATTACTTGTGGACTTGTGAAGTTCTCTGAAGCAATGAGTTCCAATCCCTCTGTTTGGCGTCGGCGCTCGGCCTCGATCAGTTCAAAGATTTGAAGGTCGCGTTGCATGGGCTTTGAAGGCTAATGTGAGTTCCTATATTTGGCCAAAACTAAGGTATTCATGCGCTTCGCCAACGACCCCCAAAGGCGTTCCTGGATTGTGGTAGAATCTGGTAGCGATTTCCCCATACAGAATCTTCCATTTGGTGTGTTTCTGCCATCTGATGATGTGGTGACCATTGGAACCCGCATTGGTAACACTGCCATCGATTTGAGTGCACTTCATCAATTGGGCTACTTTGATGGATTGGAACTCCCAGAGGATATTTTCTTACAAGACACGCTCAACGACTTCATTCAACTTGGAAAACCCGCTTGTAGGGCGGTTAGAGACCGTCTCGCATGGCTGTTTGATGTCAACAATCCGGAACTGCAAGAACAAGAAGCCCACAAAGAGGCCATTTTGTTTCCAATAGAGGAAGTGCAGATGATTATGCCTGTTTTTGTGCAGGATTATACCGATTTCTACAGCAGCCGAGAGCATGCCACCAATGTGGGCATTATGTTCAGAGGAAAAGAAAATGCCCTGATGCCCAATTGGCTGCATCTTCCTGTAGGTTATCACGGAAGATCTTCTTCCATAGTAGTCAGTGGTGTAGACATCCATCGGCCCAAAGGACAAAGTATGCCCGATGGTGCCGATCAGCCGGTTTTCGGACCATCTAGACTGATGGATTTTGAACTGGAGATGGCGTTTATCACCCATGAAGGAAAACCGATGGGCGACCAGATTTCCATTCAGGAAGCTGAAGATTACATTTTTGGCTTGGTGGTGTTCAACGATTGGTCTGCACGGGATCTTCAGAAGTGGGAATACGTGCCCCTCGGGCCATTTTTAGGAAAGAACTTTGGTTCTTCTATCTCCCCTTGGATCGTGACCCTTGATGCACTAGAGCCTTTTCGGGTAGATGGTCCAGAACAAAACCCTTCGGTTTTGGCGTATTTGCAGCAATCGGGCGCGCACAACTTTGACATTCAATTGGAGGTATACATTCAGCCTGAAGGCGGAAAAGAGAGCTTAATCTCTCGCTCTAACATGAAGTATTTGTACTGGAGTATGGCGCAGCAATTGGCGCATCATACAGTGAATGGTTGCAATATTAATGTGGGCGATATGATGGCGAGCGGTACCATTAGTGGCCCCACCGAAGACAGCTATGGCAGCATGTTGGAACTGAGTTGGCGAGGAACAAAGCCCCTACAACTAAATGATGGTAGTGAGCGGAAGTTTCTGTTGGATGGAGACACGGTGATCATGCGTGCCTTTGGAGAAGCCAATGGGATGCGCATCGGTTTTGGCGAGGTGCGGTCAAAGGTGCTGCCAGCGAAGTAAGCATCTACTTATCGCTTCACCAACTCTATTCTCATGAACATGGAAAATGCAGGGAGGAGTTTTGGAAGCCATCCGTCTACCCATGCGACCAATGGATAGGTAAATGAAGGAAGCAGTTGCTTAAAACTCACACCTCCTGATAATAGGTACAGCAAAGGGTTGCGATACTGTATGCCTACTATTGATAGGTCTGGAAAGTCTTTTTCAAACTGTTGGCGATCGCGTTCAAACACAATCCAAGGCAAGGCCCCATTGGCGCCTGACATTGGTCCGCTTGAAGGAATTACCCATTCTTTGGCCTCTGGCTGGAAGGGTTCGTGATGGTAATTCTGGTAGATAAATCGGCCGAAAGTACTGTTGGCAGGTTCAATCATCAGTACCCTACCTCCTGGTTTCAAGCAACGTACACATTCTTGCAGGAATTGCGCACTATCAGGTATGTGATGGAAGGTATCAATCATCAAAATGGCTGACAAACTTTCACTCTCAAAGGGCATCTCAAGGGCTGAGAAAGTCATGTCATTGGATGCCAGCGGCAAGATGTCAGAAGTAATTACTTCAGGATGTAGCTTTTTTAAAAAACCTCCACCGGAGCCCAGCTCTACTTTTTTGCCTTCGGGGCATTGATCCAAGCATTTTTTAAATTCAGTATACCACTGTTTGTATAGGTCTCTGGTAAAACGCTTGCTTTGAATAATCTCGCCGTGGAGCACCGTGCGTTCCGGTGCATCCAACGGCAAGTCAATTTGGTATTTCAGTCCCAATGCCTTAGTTATTTCCGCCAAGTATGATGGGCATTCCGTCTTTACCAGAGCCAATTACAATCACTTTGGCATTTGTAGAATTGGCCAATCTTTCGGTGGCTTCAATGCCTTTTTCCTTCAGAATCTTATCGGTTAATGAGGCATTGATAATATTGTTGGCCGTAGCCTTACCTTCTGCCTCAATTTTTTGACGCTCTGCCTCTTGCTTGGCGCGATCTAGTTTGTATTCATATTCCAAGGCAGACTGTTCTTGCTCTAGTTTGCGTTCAATGGCTGCTTGCAATTTTTCTGGAAGTTCTACTTCACGAATGAGGATGGCATCTAGTACGATGTATTTCTCAAGGAGTTTCAGCTGTGTTCTAGAGAAAATTTCTTCTTGAATGGCTTCGCGTTTGGTAGAGTACAATTCTTCTGGTAAGTACTTCCCAATAACCTCTCTTGTTGCAGATCGAATTTCTGGAAGAATGATGCGGTCATGAAAACTCGGACCAATTTCATCATGCAGAAAACCAATCTGTTCATCGGCTGGCTTAAAGCGATAGCTCAAGTCTGTTCGAATGGTCAATCCATTTTTCGACAAGACCTGCATGGTGCTGCTCGCCTCCTTGATTTTCACGTCGTAAATGAAGATTTTATCCCATGGCCACTTCACATGAAAGCCTTGGTTGTAGACATATTCTTTGTCCAATCCGCCACCAAAAGTGTGGAAGATTATACCTCGTTCTCCGGCATTGATGGTGAAGGTGAGGCTGTTCCAAAGAACCAATATCACCAAGAAGGCCACCGCCGCAATAATTAATAAGCTCGTTCTCTTTCTGTCCATCTTTGGGTTTTAAGGAGTGTGAATGTAGTTCATCAACAACAAAAGGGGCATTGAATGATCACGCGCCATGTGTTAATAGATTCCAAAATAGCGTCGGAGGGCCCATTCTGCTGTGAGAAATAGGAGAATGAGTGGGAATAACCATTTCCAGTGAATGAGCTCGATGGTCTCTTCCCTGAAATCGAGTATTGGCCGTAGTTCTAGGCCATTGCGCCAGTCAATGCTCGCTCGGTCACTAAAGGGATGGTATTGCCCGCCTGTGCGTTTTGCCATTTGGGCCAACAGGGCCGTATCAGCGCCTAGCTGCATTTCCTCTATTGTGGAGGACAACACTTCAAATTGGAGCTTCTTTTGGAACTTTTCGGCACCAAGCGCTGCCTGCAATTGCACACTGTAGCTCCCTGCGCGATCTGGACGAAAGCGGAATTGATAACGCTCTCCTTGCGGCAATCCTTCCAGCTTCTGCTCTTTACCCTCTGGATTGACTACCGTGAGGTTCATCTGGGCATTTCGGCTCCATTGGTTACTGGCATCTTTCAGTCTGGCTGTTAGCTCCCATACGCTTCCAAGTGCCAATTCTCTTTGGGTTTCGAACTGCAAACGTCCACCCTCTTCTGGTTGTTGAAGGTAGCGAAGCCAGGTGCTGATCCAAGCGTCAAAAGCCTGGGTATTTCCGTTGACGCGATGCTCTTGCATTCGCCAGCGCCACAAACCACGCGCGGTAAGTATGGCCCAGTTCATTCCTGTTTGATCTTTCAGGGTGGCCATGAGCGGCTTCTCAGTGGTGATATTCCCTACTTTTTGAAACAGCTGAATACTGGCATCTGAAGCAAAAGACCATTTGCCATAAGGCGCACTCAGTGGCGCCCCCTTCCCCAACTGATTGCTGTTATCATCAGAAAGAGAAAATACCGAAAAGGAGGATGAAAAAGAAGCGGAGACTTCATCGTCTTCGCCTTTCTGCGGATCAAAACGAAAAGGAACCGAAAGCGATTGCAGTCCGAGCGCACTCTCTTCGTAACCTGCCAACCAAAATACAGGGGTATTCTTTTTAGACTTCCACTGGGCCAAGGCATTGATGGCCATTCTCCCAGGATGCACCACTACCCAGACCACAGATTTTTCATCTGGCAACTCCCCTTTTCGCACATCCACATATTCCAATTGATAAGCATCAAAATCGCGTATGCTGGCCGCCAAAGCCGCAATATCTGGGTGCGGAGCGTCATATACCAAAGAAATCAAGGCATTGCGCTCAACTACTTCAAAATGCACCGCCATTCGATTATTGGAAAGCAATTCTTCCTCGTCTTCGGCGAGCAACTCTAAATTCCAGTGGCGTTCACCCACGGTTCTGCCCACTTCCGGAAAAAAGCTAAACTGGTCACTTTCTGCATTTCCAGAAACTCTTATTGTTTTACTATCCAGCAACATAGAAGACTCATCTTTGAGAAGAAGTTGAAGGATCTTCCCATTGCCAGAATGTACCTTAACACTTCCGGTGATTTCCAAACGATTACCTACTTCAGCGGAGGCATTGTGTCGAACACCTACAATAGCGGCATCAAAACCTTCCGGAGGACTTCCGATTCCCAGAGCAAAAACCGGATACGAAAGCGAAGGTGCAAGTAAACGTGGGTCGCTGCCTTGGTTGACTTGCCCATCGCTGATCATCACCAAGCCTCGAAAACGCGGATCGCCTCCATAGCTACTTTCAATGCGTTGAAGCAAAGCCTGTAGGTGGGTTCCTTCCCCGTTAAACTGTAAACTGTCTGAGGCCAATGGGCGACCATCCCCATCAAAAATCCAGTCATCTACTTCTGCCAATCCCTTTAAATCTGCGCGCAGATTCCCAACAGCTTCGTGCAATTCTTGGGCATTCATGCCTTGTTGCAACATACTCATGCTGTTGTCAATGGCTAGAATAAGTTTGGGTGGAATCTGTTCACTCTGTTGGCGTGTGAGAAAAGGACGCAGCAACAAGAGCAGCAATAATAAGAGTGCCACACTTCGCAATAGCCACAGCAGCCGCACCTGAAAGGGCTTCAGCTCTGACATGGCTGGATGCCGTCGGTAACTCCAAAAAGTGAGACCGAAGGCCAACAAAATCAAAAGGATGATCCACCCACTTGGGGGATTGAAATGCAGCATAGAATTTGCCTTTCGGGCTTAGGTAAGCATGGCGCCACAAACATTGATCACTTGGCCGCTGATGTAGCTGCTCAAATCAGAGGCGAGAAAAACGCAAGTATCTGCCACTTCTTCTGGCCGGCCTCCGCGCTTCATGGGGATGGCTTCCCTCCAGCCTTGAACAGTTTTTTCATCGAGTTTATCGGTCATATCGGTTTCAATGAAACCAGGAGCGATGGCATTGCAACGGATATTGCGCGAGCCCAGTTCCAGGGCTGTTGACTTTGAAAATCCGATAATGCCTGCTTTGGAAGCGGCGTAATTGGCCTGTCCGGCATTGCCCTTCACCCCTACTACAGATGAGATATTGATGATGCTTCCTCCGCGTTGTTTCATCATTGGACGAATAACTGCTTTGGTGGTATTGAAAATAGATTTGAGGTTGACGCGCATCACTTGGTCAAAATCTTCCTCCACCATGCGCAAAAGCAAATTGTCTTTGGTAATACCGGCGTTGTTGACCAACACATCTATTTGGCCAAAGGCCTTGAGTACTTCGTCAATTAGCGATTGTGCAGCCTCGAAATCAGAAGCATCAGAACGAATTCCCACGGCATTCACGCCTTTGGCTTTCAATTCATCTTCTAAAGCCTTCCCTTGCTCTACCGAGCTCAAATAGGTAAAAGCCACATCAGCGCCTTCTTCTGCAAAACGCAGGGCTATGGCTCGTCCGATTCCTTTGCTCGCACCGGTTATGAGTGCTTTTTTTCCTTGTAATAGTGCCATCAGTTGGTCAATTTAAATTGTACAGCCAGCGCCAGTTCTACTCCACGATAATCGAGGGTAGTATTGGGGAAATCCAAGGCCAAGTCCATTGGAACGTCATTTTGGCTAATGCCTATTGCTGAACCTGTAATTGGAGCAGCAGAACGACCTTCAATCCAAGAAACTCCGCATTTGATTTCCCATTCATCACCCATCGAGAAAGCGAGAAACACACTTGTGAGCAGTCCAAAAGTATTGCTTTGACCTATTTCTGCAGCAGTTTGCATGGCCCTCCATTCTCCGGTAGATCTTGTAATGGCTTTAGAGAGGTGTTCTTGGTGTACTGAGTAGATGCTGTTTAGGGCCATAAATCCGCCAAACTTAGGCTCCAAACGCCAGGTATTTCCCAAAGGGATTTTTCCTCCTATCTGCAAAGGAATCATGAAGCTATTGAACGGTTCCACCAATGATTGATCCATTGGGAAGGGCAATCCCTCGCCTGATAAACCGGCCATTCGATACCAAGTTAGTCCGAACTCGAGCTCCCAGTATTCATTGCCTAACAAGGTTCCTCTTAGCGCGATGGGCGGAACTGAAACGGCCATGGAGGCATCCACCGGAAAGAAGAGACTACTTCCCAAGCCAATGGTTTGGGCCTTGACCGGCGGTGGGCCCAACAGAAGAATTACGGAAGCAAGTGCCAGCGTCATCCAATGACGAATCAAAGCCGAGAACATGCCCACAAGATACAGTGCTCTCAGACGGAAAAGTACTTGGCATTCCCTTGTAAATTTGAGGAATGGGGAAAGCGCTTTCGGAGGAAATTTTAGATTATTCCATTTCCAACAACTGCAAGCACAGCTCACGCAGTGGGAGGCGCTCTTAAAGGTAGCGAAGGATAAAGATCTTCAGCGCACCTTAACGCCCATCAGTATAAGCCAATGGATCAAACTTCGGATGGGCGATACCTTACGCGTGGTGATTTTTCATCAAGACCGTCACTTTGAACAGATGGAAGGCCTACTTCGCCGTCTTTAGTCTAGGAAAGCCACTCAAAACAAAGGCCTTCCGATATTTCCATCGGGTTCCATCATGCCCACTATTTCGCTTACTGTAGCGGCAATGTCAATGACAAATACTTCTTCTGTGCTTCTCATTACCGGAACTGAATGGCCAAAAAACAGCAAAGGCACATGAGAGTCGTAGTCAAAAGAAGAACCGTGGGTGGTGCCTAGAGCGTGGTTACCAGTGATAAAGTTGGGATGAAGTTCAATCACCAAATCGCCACAACGCTGCGGCTGCATGCCATTGAGTACCATAAATTCCATGGATCTTCGGGCCGAGAAGCCCTTCAAGTCCAACTGGGTAAACACTTGATGCACTTCCTCAAAGTGACGAATGAGATGCCTTCTTAAATCATTGACGATTTCTTCATAAGGCAACTTCATTTCTACAATTCTTTGGTGATTCAGATGCAAGTGATGGTCAAAAACCGTTTGTAAAAGCGTGCTATCGCCCCATCGCTCTTGTAAATAGTTCTTCGCCTCCTGCTCAATGGCCGAAGAAGGCAAACTGCCGCCAGGAATATTCATGGTTTGCAGTACAGCACCATTGGGTTTTACGCCATGATCGGCAGTGAGAAAGAGCACATAATTGCCCTTCCCTACTTCTTGATCTAAGGCCGTTAACAATCGGGCAATTTCGCGATCAAGACGCGCATAATTATCCGCTATTTCCCACGAATTCGGACCGTAAGCATGTCCGATGTAATCTGGAGAACTATATGATACTGCTAGCATATCAGGCACATCATCAAGACCCAAACGCTCTTCTTGCAACAAGGCAATGGCGAGATCTGTGAGCAGCTTATTGCCGTGAGGTGTAAAACGTATTAAAGATCGTTTTTGTGATTTGCTTAAATGACCGAATGTGTGGGGAAAGCTGGCATCGCCTTCTTCAAAAACATCGCGTTCGCCCGGACCCTCATCAGGAGCCATCAAGCGGTAGGCAGTGCGCGCATGCAACAATTCCCAATGACTCGCCATGCTCTTGATTGCCCGATCTTCTGCATTGAAAGATTGAAGCCATTTTGGAAGCGACTCTTTCCCGTAGTAGGATGAGCTCACAAAATGTCCAGTTTCTGCATCATACCAATATGCAGCATCGGCAGAATGTCCAGCGGGAAGTATAGCTCCCCGATCTTTAATGCTGATTCCAAACACCTTAGACTCTCCATAGGTATGCAAGCCCAAAGCATCTCCCAAACTACCGCTGCGCATCCGATGAGGCGAACATTGACCAGATGCATTATCAGCACCCACTGTTTGCATTTCCGCATCTTCCACACAATAGACTTCGTCTGCTAGCTGTGGATCATACCAATCATTGCTAATAATCCCGTGATGAAAGGGTGTGGCCCCTGTGTAGATGCTGGCATGGCCCGGACCGGTATAAGTGGGCACGTAATTAAAATGGGCAAAACGGAATTCGGCTCCTTCTCTGCGCAAACGTTCAAAGCCATCTTCGCCGAATAAAGGCCGAAAACGATCGAGATAATCAGCGCGCATTTGGTCAACCACAATACCCACTAGCAGTTTGGGCCGATCTTGACTCCAAATGGTAGTACTCAATAAGGTACTCAAACAAAGGAAAGCGTATTTCATGTTGCAGAGATAAGGCACTTGGGTAAATGCTGTGTGAAGTTGATCTAAAAAATAAAAATAGCCATCCACCCGTAGGTAGATGGCCGGTTGGCGAAGGATTTTAATTAGGCTGACATCCAACTCTTTCCTACTGATTCTCTTGGCTTTCGGAACAAAAGGAAGAGGGTAATGGCCATTTCTCCTATCACGGCAGGGATGATAACGATTGATTCGAAAAGCAAACGATAGTCGGTATAATTGGGTAGCAGAAACTGGGCTGCACCGTCAATCCAATAACCCAATCCAGCCAAGACCAACAGGCCTCCAATCCATTGGGGAATGGCTGCTGTTCGGACAATTAAAACTCCGAGGAGCAACAAGTGAGCACCGAAAATCAGCAAACCGCCTGTCCAGTATTTATTGAAAAGCTCCAGATGTAGCGCGGCTTGCTCGGCCACTTCAGTCGGCACTGCCTCATTCAAGCCGCTGATGGCCATCAGGTGATAGATGCCGTATCCGAAGATGAGCGTATAGACCAAGCGCATAGAAGATGAAGCCAGGGCCAAACGGTGGTTCGCCTTTCTGAAGAGCAAAAACAGCCAATAACTCAAGAGCAAGTCGATGAAAAAAGTGAAGACGAAAGCGGCCACGCCTGTTTGAAACTGTGTCCAATTGTCGCTGAGATTAATGGCGGTTTGTGCAGCGTCATTTTTGATCCACAGACTTTGCAGTACAATGAAATTGGCGTAGATGGCAGAGAAAAATATGGAGAGGTAAGCCAATCCGGCTAGAAGAGAGATTCCACGGGTATTCTGCATGATGGTTGGTTTTAGCGTGAGATGAATTGTTGACAATCTTAGCGTTAGCACATTTGCAGCACCACATTGCCGCGCTTATGGCCTGCATCAATGAGGCGGTGGGCTTCAGAGAGTTTCTCTAATGGAAACTGTCGGTCAATCAAGGTTTGCAGCTTGCCCTCTTGGTAGATTTCAAGCAATTGCTGAAGCAATTCGCGGAGCTCTTGTACCTTCTTCATACCGGTGGCGGCAAATCGTACTCGTGAGGGATTCAAAAACAGGTCAGGCAATAAGGAGAACGAAAATACCGGCGTAACAAATCGTCCATTCACCCGAAGGGCTTTTTTACAAGCCCTGTAGGAACTCTTGCCAACAGTGTCGTAGATCACATCAAAAGATCCATAGCTCTTGGTAAAGTCTTCGCGGGTGTAATCAATCACATGATCAGCTCCCAAGCCTTTTACCAATCCCACATTGCGCGTAGAACACACGGCGGTGACTTCGGCGCCCATCCATTTGGCCAATTGAATAGCTGAAGTACCCAGGCTTCCAGCGGCACCGTTGATGAGCACCCGCTCACCTCTTTTGGTTTGGGCAACTTCCTGCAAGAAATTCAAAGAAGTTAAGTGACCATCGCAGTAAACGGCGGCTTCGGCAAACGACATTCCTTGGGGCATGGGCATCACTACCCCATCTTCGCTTACCACCAAATATTCAGCGTGGGCGCCAAAGGCGAATAAGGTTTCCCCAAATACTTTATCGCCCTGTTGGAAGTGCTTCACCCCAGGTCCTGTGGCCTCTACTACTCCTGAGAAACCCGTTCCCGTGATGGCTTTCTTGGGTTTGCGCAGACCAATAAATAATCTACTGAAATAAGGTTTGCCTTTGCGCAGAATACTGTCTGCTGCTGTGGCCGCGGCCGCTTCTACACGCACCAAAATTTCACCTCTTCTAGCAGTGGGGATGCCCTTCTTTACAAGTTGGAGAACATCTGGATCTCCATAGGCGGTTTGTTGCATGGCACGCATGGTTCTTTGTTGCATCATCATGGTTTTTGTGGTTGCACTTTGTTGATGCAGCAAATGACGCCCGAACCAAAAGGGCGGAAGTACTGATTTCTCTGGAAGAGGTTCAGAAGTGTAAATGCGAACGAAATCTCTTTATTTCAAGCTGCGGATATACGCACCGGGGGTCATGCCCTCCACTTTTTTGAAATAGGTATTGAAAACTGTTTTTGAGTTGAAGCCACTTTCTGGCAATGCCTGAAATAGGTTGACACCTTGTCTGGCCTCTAGCTTTTAGCGTCTGGAATCCTTCTCTAATTTCTCACTTCTGTTAGCAAACCCAACCAACCTTCCTCCCCACAAAAATCTTGTGATCCCAAAGGATGAGGGAAAGCCTGATAGTACAAGTCCGCATCGCTCTTGCGATGAACGTCCTTTTTTATTCTCATTCGCTCAAGC
>CAZDPF010000070.1:0-11860 GCA_964507215.1 uncultured Chryseobacterium sp.
GCGAGAAGCGATACCGACTCCACACGCCCCTCACCAAATCAAGGGCGGCCAAACGCAGAACAATGGGTTGTTCAAACTGCGTCAAGAACATCCGCAAGAATCGGATAGAACGGAAATCATTGATCGGCCCCACGCGCTTGTCTGGTGAGAAAATAGGAATCTTAAACTGGTACCAAGTAGCCGAAAGAATCTGTCCGTTGGGCATTTCCAGATTATTGGCAATCAGGCGGTCTGTAATGTAATTCTTGCCCACTACCATGTCTTGCGGACGAAGGCTCACTTTGTATTGGTAGTAGCTTTCGGTCTTGCTCATGGTTTGGTCTCGGTTGAGATCTTCCATATCGGGCAGTTGGGTAGCAGACTGCGGGAAACCATTTACTTGGGCCGTGGAGGAATTGTTCTGCGGGTTGTTGAAGCGCTTGTAACGCTCAAGTATGTCTGCGCCAGCGGCATCGTAATCGGCACTCAAATAATACTGAAAGTTATCAGCTGCGGGGTCGGCCTGCGCCACATTGAAGGCCCCACTGCCTTGCCCAATATTGGTGGCTATGCGATCGAGATAGCTCACGGTGCTGTCCACAGACCACACACTTTCTTGGACATCGCTCAAGCCATCGAGACCTACGTCTTGGGCCGGACGAGAAGCAGGGTCGTTGTCGAAAGCGGCTACCAGCGGTTGGTTGCGCGGCACATAACCCCAAATGGTGGAATCCATCACCGAAAGGTCGCCGGTGGCCGAAATGCCGTTCTCGAACATCTGCCTTCCGTCTTTCAAAATATCTTCTGATACTGAACCCAAGTTGAAATAAAGCTCACCGCCTTCGTGGTTGGGATCTTCTAAGAATGGATCGAGCAACCAAAACTGTATGTACTCAATATTCTGTTCTTCGAAGTTGTTGGTTTGCAAAGCCCGCATGATGCCGCCCCAGCGCGAGGTAGGATCTTCTAAATTGCCATCTGCATCCAGTCCGGCTGAATAGATACTCGGTTCTACATCAAAATTGTACGGACCCCGTTCTTCGGGATAATAGGCCAGATCCATCACCGCGATGTTCCGCGGTTGTGAAGCATCGAGTTGTCTATTGGGATAAACTTCTTTCACCAACACCTGCCGCACATACTGCCCTGAGGTTAGATTGGGGTCGTTGGCAATGTTGCTAGGGGTATTGCCATCATTATTATAGAAAGTGGGGTCGATGGTGTACCAAGCAACGCGGGCCCGGTTGTAGTTGTAGGCCAAATCATTGTTGAGCTGTCCTTCGGGAAAAAGCCCTCCTTGTCCGGAAGGAGTACTGGCCAACACCCACGCATTGGTATTGCGGATGTCGATCATGGTTTGGGCACTCTCAAAATCGTCTATATAGGTGGTGGGCTCGTTGTCTATTTGAATTCCACGAGGCGAACCGGGAATCATGTGGGCGAACTCTCCTTGAAAGCTGATGTCTGACTCTTCCTTGGTATCAATGAAAGGAATGCGATCTACCAAACGGGTGAGATAAGGCGCTTTGTCATTGTATTGACCATTCACCCCCCACAAGGTGTTGGAGATAGGCTCATCTCCGAGATTCACTTTCTGGGTGAGGGGTCTTTCGGTAAGGTTGACAATGGTGGCGCCAAGATTCAGTTTGTCACTGAATTTATAGGCGGCATCCAAACCTACATAGGTCTTGGTCTGGAAGTTGAAAAGGGCGTTGTTCTCATAGTCTACCTTGATGGGCATGCCGGAATTCAAGATGCCGTCATTGATAATTTTTACCCGCCCCAAGGTGTAATCAACCGTGTAGTCTACGTTTTCGGTCAGTTGGGTTCCACCGGCGGTCACGCGCACAGAGCCCTGCGGGATGTTGAAGGCACCTAAACTGATTTCAGAACCCGATGCCGACTTATAACGACCTCGCAACAAGAACTTATTGAGCTGGGTCTGGTCTTGCGCTTTGAATCGGGTAGAGTCATACAGCTCCTGAAATACATAGCGGTCTCGGGCGGCCGGATCGGTGAGCTTGCGTTCTAGGTTGGAGCCAAAAGGTTCTAGCACTGGGAAGATGATGCGGCCGTTCTGGGGGAAGATGGTGCGGCCCGGAACAAAGTCGAAGAAGCCATCGCCACCGGGAACGGGGTCGTTGTTGTTGTTGAGTTTATCAACATCCATCACCCGAATGAGCAGCTGATTATTGAGATTGCCCTCGGGTAAGAAAGGGATGGGCACCCCGGTTTCGTCGTTCATATAAAGCACATCCAAGCGGAAGTCTTCCTGGTTCACTTGGAAGGCGTTCAGGCTGTAGACGTTCTTCATCATCAAATCCCAAATGGGTGTCTTCACATTCAAGATGGCACTCTTCAACATCTTGGTCACCAGCACATCCGGTGCGTTAATCCCGTCATTGGAAAATTCACCCACCTGATAAGTTCTCCCGTTCATGGTGTACTGGAAAGCCACGGCCAGCACCTCATCTTGGTTGAGCGATTGGTTCAAAGAGATAAAACCCAACTGAGGATCCATGCGATACTCATTGGGTTGCAGTCTGCGGGCATTGGCCAGTTCGATGAATTCGGTGGCCTCTTCAAAGCCAGCACCGTTGAGCGATGCATTGACCTGGGCAATATCTCGGATGCCAAAATAGTCTTGCACCAAGCTGCTAGGGTTCAATCGGCTATTGCCGTTGGTGGGCGGCTGACCGCTTTCCTGACTCGGATTGGGGCCGGGGAATATGCTCGGACCGGGCAAGGCATTGGCGGCATTTCGGTAAGCTCCGTTCTCGCTTTCCCCCAAGTCCATAAAAGCAACAATATTGCGCACATCTTGGGTAGCGTTGCGCCGGTTGGTGACCCACACTTCAATACGGGTAATCTGCACTTGCGAGGTAATGACCGGCAGATTGCGCAAGGCGCGTTCGTAATTGTTGCGAAAATATTGGCTGAGGAAGAAGTGGCGGTTGGCCTCGTATTGGTCGCCCCAAACTTCAAAATCAGTGGTGGTGGCACCGCCCTGCACATTGATGCTGTTGGTTTGGCTGCGCTGTTCTGAGAAAACGCCGGTAAGGGTGAGCTTGCCAAACTGAAACTGCCCTTTTACCCCAAAAAGGCTTTGGGCGCCGGAGATCAAAGTGTTGGAAGTGGGCAGACTCACATTTCCCAGTTCGATCTTTTTGATGATATCGTCTTCTTGCCCTTCGAACTCCAACTTCATGGTGTTCTCAAAGGCGAAGGTGGCCTCGGTATCGTAATTGGTTTTCAGTTGGAGGCGCTCGCCAATCTTTCCTGTCACATTCATCTGAATGCGCTGGTCGAAGTTGAAGTTAAAAATCCGCTGATTGACCACCGGAAGGTTCGGATTGCGAATGCGCTGGAAGCGCGCGCCGAAGGTGAGCTCAGCAGAACCTTGGGGGGTGATTTGAATGACGTTGGAGCCAAAAACCGTTTCAAACAAACGACTGTTAATCTGAATATCCGGAATCAGACTTTTGATGTCTTCCCTTCCATCCCCATCTTGTCCGCCGGCCGTTTCACCATCATCCACTGAGCCCGGACCAGAACCTGTTTTACTTCCCCAATAGTCTTCTACCTGTTGATCAAACACAAACTGCCGGTATTCTTCCGGACTCATCAACATAGGAGGAGTGACCAATAGATCGCCAATCTTGCGTGAAACAATGTATTGATTGGTAGTGGGGTCATAGACCACTTCAGTGGTGCCTGGGTTCTTGAGGAAGAGGCCTCCGCTTTGGCTTCCGTCAAATGGATAAGGCAGGTCTTCGTCTTCTGGCTCATTGGTATCTGCCGGAGCCCAATTCCAAAGAGCAGAACGCGGATTGGACGAACGGCTGGGCTGCCGAAAGGCCATCATGGCCGGGAGTATGCCGATGAAAAGCAGGAAAATGATCCAGCGAACGACCTGACTACTCACGGGCTTCAGAGTATTTGCAGTGCGTTGCGGATGAGTGATTCTACCGATGCCTCAGCATCTTGCTGCCGCGCTTTGTGCACCGCCTTTTGGGCTTGTTGGCGGTTGTACCCCAGCACAACCAAAGCTTCTAAAGCCTCGGAAGCAGCATCTACAGCCACACCCGGAACAGATGCCATTTCTACCGCTCCTACCTTATCGCGCAAATCAACAATAAGCCTTTGCGCCGTCTTGGCCCCAACCCCTTTAACGGATTGAAAGCGCATCACATCACCTGATTGCAAAGCATTGGTGACCTCTTCAGCGGTGAGGGAAGAAAGAATCAAACGAGCGGTATTGGGCCCAATGCCGGAAACCGACAAAAGCAACTGAAAAATGCGCCTTTCGCTGCGATCAATAAAACCAAAGAGCAACTGCGCATCTTCACGGTATACCGGGTGCACATATAAGCGGCGCTCTTCGCCCTCAATGAGTTTTCCGTACGTCTGTAAACTGATTTGTACTGCATAGCCTACCCCGGCACATTCCACTGTAGCTTGGGCAGGACTCAATTCAGTAATAATTCCTCGTAGGTATTCAAACATGCAAAGCAGGCCGTCATTCTGGCGGGCCGTTGGTAGAACGGCAAAAATAGAATTTTCATATATCGACGTTTAACAATTTAACTGAAACATAATTAGACAGTTAGGCGTGTTTTTGAAAGATTGACCACCCATTGACCTCCTCCAAACGGATTGAAACCGTGTAAACCACTGTGTAGGCATAAACCTTTGCGGCTTCCAAGGGTTGTCATTGCCTCCGTACCTGCCTTCGGGCCAATGGCGTTTATTCACCTTGTAGCTTATTGAATGCAAGGCTATTCACAAAGTAATTCTGCTTCTCTTGAAAAGTGTGGCTTCGGGCAATGTGACTACTATCATACCTTCGCTTTTCCATGTCGAAAATTGAAGACATCCGCACCCCGGTAGCCGCCGATATGCAGCGCTTTGAAGAGGTCTTTCGCCAAGCCCTATCGAGCAAGGTTCCGCTTTTAGATCACATCACCCACTACCTCACCCGCCGAAAAGGCAAGCAAATGAGGCCCATGTTGGTCTTCTTATCTGCTCGTCTGCACGGAGAAGTACAAGAAGCTACCCATAGGGGGGCTGCCTTTATTGAAATGATACACACCGCTACTTTGGTGCATGACGATGTGGTAGACGATGCCAATATGCGCAGAGGTTTTTTCAGCCTCAATGCACTTTGGAAGAACAAAATTGCTGTTTTGGTGGGCGATTATCTCCTGGCTAAGGGACAGCTTTTGGTAACCGATAACGGCGAATTTGAGACCCTTTCACTGGTTTCTGAAGCGGTGCGACAAATGAGTGAGGGCGAACTATTGCAAATTGAGAAAGCAAGGCGTTTGGATATTGATGAAGACGTCTATTACGACATCATCAGCCGAAAAACCGCATCACTTATTGCCACTTGCTGTGCAGTGGGCGCCAATAGCGCCGGGGCTTCGCAAGACGAAGTACAGCGAATGAAGACCTTCGGCACCAAACTCGGCATCGCCTTTCAAATTAAAGATGATCTGTTCGACTACCAGATGGTGAACAAATCAGGCAAACCCAGCGGCATCGACATCAAAGAGCAAAAAATGACGCTCCCATTGATCTACGCCCTGCAGCAGTCTGATCGAAAAGAGCGGAAAAAGATCATCAACATCATCAAAAACCACCACGACAAGCCCAAGAAAGTGGCCGAAGTAGTGGCCTATGTCAATGCCAGTGGCGGAATTCCGTATGCCGAATCGGCCATGAAGAATTACCGCGATGAGGCCATGGATATCCTGAACCAGTATCCTGAAAGCACAGTAAAAAGTGCGCTGAAGGCACTGGCGGACTACGTTATTGAACGGAAAAAGTAAGGTACGATCCTGTGGTTGCTGGCCAAAACCACCGAGAGGGCCGGGAATGGAAATACGCAGGCGGCTTGAATGAACGAGAGAACCCTACAGACTAAAGCGCATTGCTCATGTCGCGGATTGCAGACCATACCATTTCGAAGATTTTTGATGCCGCCCGCATCGAAGAGGTCATTGGCGATTTTGTACAACTCAAGCGCTCAGGATCTAACCTCAAAGGATTGAGTCCGTTTACGGCAGAGCGCACGCCTTCTTTCTTTGTTTCACCCGCCAAACAGATTTTTAAAGACTTCA
The DNA here is from genome assembly GCA_964507215.1 of uncultured Chryseobacterium sp. GTDB lineage: Bacteria > Bacteroidota > Bacteroidia > Flavobacteriales > Schleiferiaceae > RFXV01. Next base: position 6,102 of record CAZDPF010000070.1, read on the forward strand.
GCTCAGGAAAAGGCGGCAGTGTGATCACCTTTCTGATGGAGTTGGAAGCCATGACCTATCCGGAGGCCCTGCGGTGGCTGGCCCGACGCTACAATATTGAGATCGAAGAAGAAGAAGTCAATCCTGAGCAACAAGCTGCCGCTGATTTGCGCGAACGGCTTTTTATGATTCAAGATTTGGCAGCCAAGTACTATACTGATCAGCTTTGGCATACCGAACAGGGCCGCGCCATTGGATTATCTTACTTTCAAGAACGCGGATTTCTTCCGGAGACCATCCGCGCTTTCGACCTGGGTTTCTCGCCCGAAAGCCGATCGCCCTTTACCGATTATGCCTTGGACAAAGGATTTGGTCTGGATATTATTGAGAAAGCCGGCTTGGTAAGAGTGAGTGAAAGTGGGCATACCGATGTTTTTCGCGGGCGAGTGATCTTCCCCATTCACGGCTTAACCGGGAGGGTGATTGGCTTTGGCGGCCGGATCATGCGGAAAGATGTGAAGGCACCGAAATATGTGAACTCACCAGAGACCGAGATCTACCACAAGAGCAGGGTGCTGTACGGCTTGTTTCAAGCCAAGAAGGCCATTGCCCAGGCCCAGAAGTGCTTAATTGTTGAAGGCTACACCGATGTGCTCTCTATGCATCAAGCCGGCATTCAACAAGTGGTATCTACCTCTGGAACTGCGCTTACTGACGAGCAAATTCATTTGGTGCAGCGTCTCACAGACAATATCACCTTTCTGTTTGATGGCGATCCAGCGGGCATCAGGGCATCGCTGCGCGGCATTGATATGGTGCTCAAACAAGGCATGAATGTGCGGGTGGCTTTGCTGCCTGATGGACATGATCCTGACAGTTTTGCGCGCGAACAAGGGCGTGAAGGCATTTTGGCGTTCTTGAAAGACGAAGAGCGCGATTTCATCAGCTTCCGCTGTGCGCTTTTGCGGGAAGAAGCCCAGGGAGACCCCATAGTAAAAAGCAAGCTCATTCGCGATTTGGTGCAGAGCATCGCTTTCATTCCGAATGCCATCACCCGAGATCTTTATATCAAACTCACTGCCCGCGAAACCGATACAGATGAGATGCTCTTGCAGCGTGAGCTGGCCGATGCGCTCCGCAGGCAAGTAGAGGAAGCAGAGAAAGAAAGGCGAAGAGAAAAAGCGAGGCAGGAACGCGGCGGCGCTGATGTTGCGGCAACGGCAGACGCAGATCCCTTGCCAGAGACAGTGGTAGATCCCCACCTTATTGAGCGAGAGATCCTCCGCCTTTTATTAAATCATGGGCACAAGGAAATCTCCGTGGAGATTGCGTCAGAAGAAGGAGTTCCGCCGGGAGGAATAGCACCGCCTAGGGAATTTGAAAAGCTGCCTTTGATTCAGTATTTGCTTGAAGAGCTTTTCAATGAAGAGCATGTGCTGCAGTTTCACCATCCTATTTACGCGCGCATTTTGCAGCGCATCAGAGAAGCTTGGGAGGCCGGTAAAGAAGTGAAGACCATTGAAGACTTTCTACAAGAGGAAGAAGGCGTAGGTGAAGTGGTGGCTGACCTCTTGTTTGAGCGGTACAAGATGAGCAATTGGAAGCGGAAGGAAGTATATGTAACAGACTTTGACAGCATGCTTAGTCAGGCTGCTGAAGACTGCTTGTTGCGAATGTGGAAGCGCGATTTGCAAGACCAAGAAGAGATGATAGCCCCTGAGTTGGAGGGAGAAGACTCATTGCAAGCCTTAAAGCGATTGCAAGCCCTTAACCAGCAACGCAAACTCATTGCGAAGAAGCTTTTTCAGCCCTTGTGAGGAAGTAAGGTTAGGTAGAGGCCTGATGCCTGATGACAGAGGCCAGACTGGGTAGAGATAGCTGAAATGGGTTTAGGGGTTTAGGGTTTAGAAAGTGAGGGAGTGAGGAGGTGAGGTGTGTGAGGAAGGGGTTGAGATAAGATGACAGACATCAGATAACAGAAAAGTGTTGATAATCATAATATTAAAGCCAAAATAATCTGTAATCTGGCATCTGTAATCTGTTATCTCAATATCTACCAATTTAAAAACAAGCAGCGAATGTTAAAATTACACGCCTTAATATTGAGGTAATATACCCCCCCATTTTTGTATTGCAATCAAAATAATCCTACAATGAAAAAAGAATTACTGCTCTTCTCTGCTGCCATCACTTTATGGAGTTGTTCTAAGGAAATAGACACGGCTTCTACAGCTCAAGACAAAAATCAACAAGCCACAGGAGCTGCCATTAAATTAGCCTCTTTGAGTTCTAAACAAGTTATTAAAGAGGTGCGTGCTTTTGAGCAAATGACCCAAACAATAGCCAATGGCCATCAGCTGAAAACCAACAACCAATACACTGTTGACGAAGCTGTTTGGTATCTAGAGGCTGCACTTAACTATGAATTTCGACACCCAAGTATTGAAATTCAGCATCATGAAGTAGATTCCTCCTTTTTAACCGTTTCTAATTTTACGGTTGACCAAGAGGGTAAGCTCGTAGTAGACGATGCTAGCCTAGCCACCGCGTATCTCAATTTAGAGCAAGCACTACAGGCCATGCTGAGTAGTCAAGAAGATATTATTGAAGCCGTAGACGTTTATGTACACCATATCAATAATTACAACGTTACATTCGGTGTAAATACCTTAATCATTAATGGAATGCCCTACAACCCTCAACCTCTTTGCTTCCAGACAGGAGAAGACTGGTATGCGGCTTGGGATTTGGGAATGTGCAACGGTTCTTTTCAATACCAGCTCGATGGGCATGATATGCTAGCCCGTTATTATACCTTCAATTACCTTAACAATTTTACCCTGGCTTTCACCAATCAGCACGCGATTAAGTTTTACACCAATGTGCTCACAGTTAATGACCGCCCTGATCATGTAGGTTCAGACATGGGGGCTCCTTCCAATCCTTGCCAAGTTGGAGATTGCTCAGGACTTTATGGACATGTGAACGACCCTAACGGGTATGTTTATCCCAACAGCTCCCCTACTCGGTGCCTTACTGCCCAAGAACTCAATAATTACTTCCCGAAAATTCAATTGTGGGTTTCAACCGCTCAAAACACGCTCGCAACTCAAGGGTATATGCAGAATCCTAGTTTGATTCATCCTCCTGCAACAAGAGATTTAATCAATATAGAATTACCTGCATTTTTTCTATTGATCCCTAATGTAGATGAGGTCGGTACTAGTATTACAGCAAGGTTCGGTACTGCTCATACCCTCTAAAGCAATACACCCATCATGAGAATTTCAATTCTAACAATTCTCTTATTCTGGGCAGGAGTATCTCCTGCCCAAAGTCTTGTTTGGACAGATTCTAGCAATAACAACCCTATTCAAATTGTAAACGCATTGGTTACTTCTGGCCATTCGGACGTTATTTTTAGTACCGTTTACAGCCAAGACTACAGCCATACTGGTGGTGCCTATTCCATTCTACGATTGTTGGATGGAAATACCTATAATGTAATTGATTCTGTGATGATTGGTTCCCCTTGGAGAGATGCTATATTGGTAGACCTAGAACATAGAAATGACACCATCTATGGCTTGGCTTATACCTCCACAAAGCATTCAAATGCCAATGAAGTCTATTTGATGCGCTTAGGCCCTGATCTTTCTGTCTATGGTATTGATACTATCCTGTATTTTTCATTCAATGCGCCATTTTATCCTGGCACCATTGAACTACTCGGTAATACTGCTTTTATTTCAGGTGTCTCACAATCGTTGTCAAGTTTAGGAGGACATGTTCTAAGATATCAGTTAAACAGCGGCATAGTCATTGGAGAGTATTACAATGCTATTTCATCTAACCCTTTACTCTCGATTCTCAATGATGGATCATTTTATACCTTTGGTTACTCACCCATAAGTTTTGTGGACAATTCCTATGCAAACTCAGTACAAATAGACACAAGAGCATTAGGTATAGCCGAGGTTGTTGAGCCAATAAATGACTCTGTGTTTTTGTTTGCCGGAGGTGGTGGTAACGGACCGGTTGTGGGCTTTGGCAATAATCAAGGAGACACACTCCCTACAAAGAGTCGTTTTTTCCCTTCCTTGATTCCTTCTATCATACCAAAGGTTCGCAGTTGTCCTTCTTGTATAGCTATTGATAATTCAAACAAAGCTTTCTTGGCGTATACCCACGGAATTAATGGCGCATATCCACCATCCAATCATGTTAGCACTATGGCAATTTATCGCTATGACTACATGAACGATAGTCTCGATTGGATAAAAACTGTAACCACAGGAAATAAAGACGCAATCTATGGCACTCATTACTCCGGTAATCTCCTCTATTTCTATGGAGGGAGCCAAGACCTCAGTGTCTATCCGGGGGCAGTAAAAACAAGACCCTTCATCTATGCCATTGACTCAACCGGTTCTTTCCTGAGCCTGCCTGATTCTAAAATTAATCAACCCAAGTCTTGCTTATCTATCTATCCTACGGTAGTCGATCAACACTTGAAAATTACAAGCTGTGTAGCTTTCGAGAAACTCACCTATAGGATTATTTCTATCACCGGGGTAGAGCTAGACTCAGGAGGGTTCTATTCAAATGATTATACCAATGAATTATTCCTAGGGCATTTAAAACCTGGCATTTATGTAATTCAGTTCATGAGTAAAAATCAGGTACTCTCACAAAAAATTGTCAAGAAGTGATGAACATTAACCATATAGATTATTCTTAAAGAAAAGCCCGTTAATTCATTACTTCCTTCTGATTTCGAATTCCTGAATCCTGCTGAGATGCTTTCAACATCCCCAACCATCAAGGAAGATAACAGAGCCCAGATTACAGATTCTGTTTATCTATTGATTTAATATTTTTTACTCTAGGATGGACTGTAATCTGAAATCTGTCATCTTCCCAGTTAATGCTTGGAATAGGTTCAGGGTTTAGAAGTTGAGGATAGTCAACTTATTTCACACATTCCCATACTATCATTTGTCCGTTGACTGTGCTGTCCATTCGTTGAGGTCAATCCCATAAGCCCTTGGTTTCAACCATGGGAGCAGGGCAGAATCTTTCGCCCGTACCAGTTGTACGAAGTGTCAACACTAATCATGGATGAACTGAACAATCCCTTATCTGAGATCCTACCTCTGTTTTCTCTCCATACACGATCAGTATACTTCCAATACCGTTATTCTATAACGCCTTGCCTTCTTTTGAAGCATGGCAAAAAACAGTTCCTCCCGCGTACTTATCAGCTTCGATTGGGCGCTCAAACGACTGCTTCGGCAGAAAGCCAATCATGTAATTCTCGAAGGCTTCTTATCTGAACTTCTAGGCTTCGATGTGCATGTCAAGAGCTTGTTGGAATCAGAGAGTAATAAAGAAACTGAGGACGACAAGTACAACTGTTTAGACCTGCTCTGCGAGAACCATCTTGACGAACTCATTCTCATTGAAGTACAGTACCTTCAAGAGATCGACTACTTCCATCGCATGCTCTACGGCACTTGTAAGCTCATCACCGAATACCTTAAGTCGGGTGATGCCTACGGTAAGGTGCGAAAAGTTTATTCTATCAACATCCTCTATTTCGATCTAGGTCAGGGCAAGGACTACGTTTACCGCGGACGAACGGTTTTCAGAGGCATTCACAATTCTGATGAACTCCAACTCAGCAAAGTGCAGAAAGAAAGATTCCAGAAAGATCATCCCGCGGGTCTCTACCCCGAGTATTATTTACTAAAGATCAATAACTTTGATGTGCACGCAAA
>CAZDPF010000071.1:0-11713 GCA_964507215.1 uncultured Chryseobacterium sp.
GCGGATTCGAACCGCCGTACAAGGTTTTGCAGACCTCTGCCTAGCCACTCGGCCACGGGACCATTAGAAGGAGTGCAAATGTACAGATTTAAGTGCTCCGAAAACGATGGATTTCAATGGCCACGTGGCGCACATCGCCATTGATGGGTGGATTGATTTTTCGGAGTACCAAGTGAAGTTCGTTGATGATGGAGATTTCCCGAAAGAGGGCTTGGGCTACGCGCTCTGCAACATGCTCAATCAACTTGCTTCGCTGTTGAAGTTCATGCAATGCTATTCTATGAAGATCTACGTAATCAATGGTAGCAGACAAATCATCTTTGGCAGCGGCTGTTTGTAAATCGCCATAAGCTTTGATGTCAAGTTCAAACTCAGAGCCAATGACCCCTTCTTCGTCTAAACACCCATGGTGGGCAAAACAACGCAGCCCAATTAAGTGAATGCAATCCATCAGGCCAATTGAGTCAATGAGTGTTGAATGCGCGCCAAACTTCTTTCCTTGCCAAGCAGGGAAGCTATTTCAAATACGCTCGGACCCGTCAGTCCTCCGGTAAGAGCGATACGAAGTACAGGTCCAAGTTGACCAAAGCCAATACTGTTTTCAGTGAGGGTTTCTTTAAAAGCAGCTTCTAGGGAATCGGCATCAAAAGAAGGCAGTTTAGAGAACTTCTCTTGAAGCTGTTGAAGATGAAGGGTAGATTCTGGCTTCCATTTCTTATCAATCGCCTTGCGATCATATTCTACCTCTTCTGTGAAGAAGAAATGACCCTCAGCAAGAATATCAGCTGCAAAGACTGCGCGTTCTGTCATGATGGAACAGATGGCATCAAGCCTTTCGGGGATTGGCAGTTCGCGCGCTTTTAAAAGTTCTGCCACTTCTTGAGAGAGGGCATGAGCAGAGCGCTGACGCAGGTACTGTTGATTAAACCATTTGGCTTTTTCAAAGTCAAATCTGGCGCCGGCTTTACCCACGCGGTTGAGATCAAAGGCCTGCACCAGCTCCTCAAGGCTGAAGATTTCTTGATCGGTTCCTGGGTTCCAGCCAAGAAGCGCCAAGAGGTTAACGAAAGCCTCCGGATAGAATCCTTTTTCGCGATATCCGCTGGCAGTTTCTCCTGTGCTTGGCGACTCCCAATTCAAAGGAAAAACAGGAAAACCAAGTCGGTCACCATCACGCTTACTCAATTTTCCGTTCCCATCAGGTCGCAGCAACAAGGGCAAATGGGCAAACTCCGGTTGATGATCAGCCCATCCCAGATAGCGGTAGAGCAAAACATGTAGGGGAGCCGATGGAAGCCACTCTTCCCCTCGAATGACGTGGGTGATCCCCATGAGGTAGTCATCCACCACATTGGCGAGGTGATAGGTGGGCATTCCATCTGATTTAAAAATCACCTTGTCATCCATATTGGAGGTGTTCACACTCACCCACCCCCTGATGCGGTCTTCAAACCGAACTTCTTCATTGCGCTCTAGCTGTATGCGCACCGCAAAAGGATGCTCTTCTGCTAATAGACGCTCAACTTCTGATGCCGGCAAAGACAAGCTGTTGCGCATATGTCCGCGCGTAATGGCATTGTACTGCCAATTCACACTGCCCGCTTGCTTGGCGCGTTCGCGCATGCGCTCAAGCTCCTCCGGAGTGTCAAAAGCATAATACGCTTTACCTTCGGCTAGCAGTTGATCTACATACGGTTTGTACAGCGCCTTCCGTTCTGATTGTCGATAAGGTCCAACGCCTCCTGGATTCCAAGGCGATTCATCAGGAAGAATACCACACCATTCCAGGGCTCGTTGAATATATTCCTCCGCTCCGGGAACAAAGCGACCTTGATCAGTGTCCTCTATACGCAACAGAAATGAGCCGTTTACCTTCTTGGCAAAGAGGTAGTTGTACAGGGCGGTACGTACTCCTCCCATGTGAAGCGGACCAGTAGGACTAGGGGCAAAGCGAACGCGAACGGACATACAGAAATTTTAAGCGGGCAAAGATACAGGAGCTCAAGCACTACGGGGTGCACATTACCTTTGAATCATGAAGAATTGGCAACGAGAACTGAAGACGTTTATCAGAAGGTTCTACGGCGTACAGATTTCCATCGGACTGATGTGGTTTTTGTTATGGACAGTGGGCTTGTACATCGGCGCCTCCATGGCAGGCTTGGTTTTCGAAGAGAACCCTAAGGCCAAAACAGTGGTGTTTTTTTCCAGCCTAATTCTTTGGTTGGCCTTGGCCTATCGTTATTGGTTACCTGGTTTGTTGGTTTTATTGGGATTGAGAAAAGGAATTACGGAAGTGGAAGCCGCCAGATTGGTAGTGCGCTGGATTCCATCCCTGGAAGATCGTTTGGTGAACGCCCTGGAATTGAGTGCACGCGCTGAAGAGAGTGGGCTTTGGAAAGCGGCGGCTGATCAACGCGACAGGGAGCTGAGTGGTTTAGACCTCAAACAGGCCAGTAGCTGGAAGGAGCTGAGAAGCTTTTGGTGGGTTCCAATGGTTGCTCTTTTACTGCCGATGAGCTTGGTAGTGAGTGGTCAATGGGGAAATATTCAAAAGGGAAGCGAGAGTATTTGGGCCTATAGCGAGAACATGGCCTATTCACGCAACTGGAGGTTTTATTGGGTGGAAGAGGTGCCTGTACGGGTGCGCTTTGGAGAATCCATTGGCTTGAAATTCGGATCGCAGTGGGAGGAGCTCATCCAAGAAGTGGAATTGCGAATGGGTGGACGGAGTTATTGGCTTTCATCTGACAACAATCAATGGTTCTGGCGGTCCCCGGAATTGAGCGGAAATGAAGAGGTAGAAGTGTTTGTACAAGGAACAAGCGTGCTCATGGCTTCTTTAGAAGTGGTACCAAATCCGCTCATGCAAAAGGCCGTGTGGCAATTGAGGTATCCTGCCTACACAGCTAAAAAGAATGAAGAATTGCCGATGGGATCAACCTTAATCGTTCCACGTGGAACGAGAGTCAAGGCCAATGTGGATTTTGATTTTGTGGAAGGGGTGGATTTCGTGCTTGCGGATAAATCAGGAGTGGAAACGGTGCAGGAAAATGATGTGGAATGGAGTGTTCTGGAGGATGTGGGTTTTCGTCTAGTCACAGTGAGCTTATCGGGTGACACAGAAGATTGGATGATTGGACGTATTCGCGTGATTAGGGATGAATGGCCGAGACTTTCAGCGCAATGGAATACTACCGATGATGAACTGACCCTGAGCTGGCAAGCCCAAGACGATTATGGCGTGGCGAGGGTTTTTGTGGAATGGAGAAGCCAAGACGGGACGCTCACAGTTGAACCTTTGAAGGTATCCAAATCAAGTAAAGACGAAAATGGGCTGCTGACATGGAGTCTCGAGAACTTGTCTAAACAGTTTCCAAAGTTGATTGCGGCGCGTGTGGTAGTGGTAGACAATGATGAGTTAGAAGGAGGAAAGCCTACTTATGGAAGCTTTTATGACCTGTATATTCAATCGAGTGAAGAGAAACTAGCGCAAAGTTGGGCTGCGGTAAAGCAACTGGAAGAAGGCTCGGCTGTTCGTGAGGAGAAGGAAAAAGAGAACGAACAAGCGTTGCAAGAGAGTTTAGCAGATAACCGGACATCAAAAGCAAATTGGAAGGCGAAGAATGAGTTGAGAGCCAAGGCAGAGGAGTTGAAGAGAGAACAAGATGATCGCCAACAACGATTGGAAGCGAGGCAAGAAGTATTGAAAGAGTGGAGAGAAAACACCGACAATGAAAACCTGAAGGAGCTTGAAGATCGCCTGAAGGAGCTGGAAAGAAAGCTTGAACGAAACCAATTGGAAGATTTGTTGAAGGATTTCGATAAAGAGAACAAGGAAGAATTGCTGAAGCGCTTGGAGAAGGAAAGGGAACGCAATGCAGAGATGCGGATTTCTGAAAAAAGAATGGAGGAGTTGATGAAACGGGCGGAGGTAGAGCTTCGATTTGAAAACAGTTTACAAGAACTCGAGAAGCTTCAACAGGATCAAAAGACACTGGCTGAATCAGATTTGAGTGAAGAGCGGCAGAAGGAAGAGCAGTTGGCTTTAGAAGAGCGCCTGGAGAAATGGGAGGAGGGCTTTGAAGAGATGATGGAACGTAATGAGGCCTTGAACAAGCCCATGGACATTAATGGAATGGAGTCCACCAGGGAAGAGGCCAAGAAGCAGATGAAGGAAGCTTCTGAAGCGGCAAAGAACCCATCTGCTTCTCAAGAGCAGAAGGCGAAAGAACAGAAAGAAAGTGCTGAGCAGTTGCAAAAAATGCTCGAAGAAATGCAGGCTGCGGGCATGAGCATGAGCGGACAGAGTCATGCTGAGAATATGGAGACGCTGCGGCAAATTCAAGACAATCTACTGGTGTTTTCCAACGGAGAGGAATCTATAGCTGAACTGTTGTTTGGTATGCCTGCGGGTGATCCGGCGCTGAAATTGGCCCAAGAAGATCAACAGAGTATGCGAAGGGGTGCTGAAGTAATAAAAGACAGCCTACGGTCGCTAGGGGAAAGGGTGCCCCAGATTAAAGAGTCGGTGTTCGATAAGTTGAATCGAATGGATCAAGCGGCAAAGTTTGCGCAGCAAGCCATGGGGGAAATGCAGACCGAACAGGCTTCTAGCGAAAGTCAGTACGCCATGACCGCTGCCAATGAATTGGCCTTAATGCTGGATGAAACCATGCAGCAAATGCAGATGCAAATGGCCAGTATGATGCAAGGAAACGCCAATTGTAACAAGCCTGGAGGCGCAAAACCTAGCGCAGCCGGTATGGCCAAGGCCCAGCAACAATTGATGAAGGGGATGCAAGAAGGCATGCAAGGAAAAGAGGGGGGTAAAGATGGTGAAGGAAGTAAAGGGGAGAATCAAGGCAAAGGAAATGAGGGTGGTCTTTCAGCAAAGGAGTTTGCAGAATTGCTCAAGCAGCAAGAGGCCTTGCGCGAAATGTGGCAAGAGCTAATGAAAGATCAAAAGGGATCAGGTGGTGTTGGGGATCAAAGAACTTTGCAACTCATGCAAGAAAGTGAGCGCGAACTGGCAGCTCAGCAATTAACGGAGCGTTCGGTTCTCAGACAAAAAGAGATCGAATCAAGGCTCTTGGAAGCTGAAAGGGCAGAGCGACAAAGAGGTGAGGAGGAAAAACGAGAGAGTGGAAATAGTCAGCGCACAATGGAGGGCAATCCTTCTACCGATCCAATGCTGTCCCCCGAGAAGCAGTCAGAAACAGAAAGGTTAAAGACACAAGATCCTGAATACCAACTGTTTTATAAAGAGAAGATCGAGAAGTGGCTGCAAGCAGATCCATCATGAGTAAGACCAGGATTATTTGGTCAGATGACGATGGGTGGCCAGGAAACGAGTCTACGCGTGTGAAATGGTTATCCGCTGTGGCCCAAGAATATCAAAAGAGAATCGATCTACTCGAGTACTACCTGGTAAGCGACGAAGAGTTGTTGGCGATCAACGAACAGCACCTGCGGCACGATGACTGGACAGACATTATCACTTTCGATTACAGTCGTGGTAGCAGAATTCGGGGAGAGATTTATATCAGTAGAGAGCGTGTGCAAGAGAATGCCCGCCTGTATGAACAGACTGATACTGTTGAGCTACTCCGTGTAATTGCACACGGCTTGCTGCACCTTTGCGGCCTCAAAGACAAATCGCCTCATGAGCAAAAGCAGATGCGTGATGCCGAAGAGTGGGCGCTGCTTGAATACAAAAAGGTTTCACGTGGAACATGAACAATAAGGTATACGATGTAATTGTTGTGGGCGCAGGGCATGCGGGCAATGAGGCCGCCGCCGCCGCCGCTAGGATGGGTTGTAAGACGCTCATGATTACCATGAACATGCAGACCATCGGACAAATGTCTTGCAATCCGGCGATGGGAGGTGTGGCAAAGGGTCAAATCCTTCGAGAAATAGATGCGTTGGGCGGACTGTCAGGAATTGTGTCAGACAAAACAATGATTCAGTTCAGAATGCTCAATCGATCCAAGGGTCCCGCCATGTGGTCGCCACGCACCCAGAATGATCGGTGGCGTTTTGCAGAAGAATGGCGGTTGCAACTAGAAGCCATTCCCCAACTCGATTTCTATCAAGAGATGGTGACCGGCCTACTTGTAAAAAGCGGAAGAGTTTACGGGGTGCGCACGGCAGCTGGACTTGAATTCTTGGGTTCAACCGTGGTGCTTACGAGCGGCACCTTCCTCAATGGGTTGATGCACATTGGCGAGAAGCAAATGGGTGGAGGAAGAGCAGGGGAAAGAGCCGCTAGAGGAATTACAGAAGAACTAGTGGCCCTAGGCTTTGATGCTGGTAGAATGAAAACAGGCACCCCGCCCAGAATAGATGGCCGAAGCCTGAATTATGAGAAGTTCGTGGTGCAAGAAGGCGATGAGGAGGTAAGCGGTTTCTCCTTCCTCCAAATACCCAAGCCAGCCAAACAACGCTGCTGTTGGATTGCCCACACGTCTGAAGAAGTGCATGACACTTTGCGCTCAGGTTTTGATCGATCGCCCATGTTCAATGGTCAAATACAAAGCACAGGCCCGCGTTATTGTCCGAGTATTGAAGACAAAATCCATCGTTTTGCCGACAAAACCAGTCACCAGCTTTTTGTGGAGCCTGAAGGATGGAACACAGTGGAAGTCTACGTCAATGGTTTTTCAACTAGTTTGCCCCAAGAGATACAGTTTGAAGCACTGCGCAAAGTGCCGGGCTTTGAGAACGCTCGTTTCTTTCGGCCTGGATACGCCATCGAGTATGATTATTTTCCCCCTACGCAGCTGGGCCTCACCTTAGAAACACGCCTTGTAGAAGGGCTTTTCTTTGCCGGACAGATCAATGGTACAACAGGCTATGAGGAGGCCGCTGGTCAAGGACTACTCGCAGGTATCAACGCGGCAAGGAAGGTTCAGGAAAAAGCGCCTGTTATCCTGGGAAGAGATCAGGCCTATATCGGGGTGTTGATAGATGATCTCATCAACAAGGGTACGGAAGAGCCGTATAGAATGTTTACCTCACGCGCAGAGTTTAGAATTTTACTGCGACAAGACAATGCTGATCAGCGCTTAACGCCCATTGGCCACGCTATTGGCTTGGCTTCAGATGAAAGGCTTAGGCGATTGGAGACCAAGCTCCATCAACTGGAGCAACTACGGAAGAACTGGGAGAAAACCAGCATCGCACCAGAAGAAGCCAATGCCTTTTTAGAACAAGCAGGTACAGCCGCCATTCAGCAGAAAATGAAAGCCTATGGCTTGCTTGCGCGTCCGCAATTGACAATTCATCAATTATTGGAAATCCCAACTTTGTTCAAAATGAGCCAAGCAATATCTCAAGATGTAGAAGTGTTGGAACAGCTGGAAATCCAATCGAAGTATGAAGGATACATTGAGCGCGAGAAAGAGAACGCAGAGAAACTTAAACGGCTGGAATACATTGTTATTCCAGACAGCTTCGATTATCATCAACTCCCCTCGATGAGTATAGAGGCTAGACAAAAGCTAAGCCTGCAACGGCCAATGAATATAGGCCAAGCCGCCAGAATTTCAGGGGTTTCTCCAGCAGATATCCAAGTTCTACTCGTATACTTGGGCCGATGAACATGAAAATGCACGATCAAGATTATTGTCCGCTCTGCTCCAAGAACGACCTGCAAGTTTTTAGGGAAGTCAGCGATTGGCGAGGAAGCCAAGAGACTTTTACCATCCGCCAATGCACCAATTGTCATTTTCTCATCACTACACCCAGACCCGTCAATGAGGAACTGGGACGATATTATCCTTCAGAAGATTACGTATCTCATACAGACAAGCCCAAAGGACTGTTTGACAAGGTTTATTTTGCGGTTCAACAAAAGAATTTAAAGGATAAACACCAGAAGATCAGCAAGTTTATTACACAGGGACAGTTACTTGATTACGGTTGTGGGGCAGGCTCTTTCATGCAGTTTATGAAACAGAACTCTTGGGAAGTAGAAGGCGTAGAATTATCTGAGCAAGCGGCTGCAATAGCGTCGAAACGAGTGGGTGCGAAAGTGTTATCGCCCGTGAACTACGAGAAGAAGGAAGCAAGTTTTGACTTAATCACCCTTTGGCATGTGCTAGAACACCTGCCGGAGATAGAAGATCGTTTAGTAGATTTTTACCGGTGGTTGAAACCGGGGGGCTACCTATTTCTGGCCTTGCCCAATCATCGATCACTTGATGCGCGTCATTTTGGTTCTCATTGGGCCGCTTGGGATGTTCCTATTCATTTATGGCACTTCAATCAGGAGAGCATGAAGCAGTTGGCCAAAAGAATGGAGATGGAATGGGTAGACACCTTTCCCATGCCATTTGATGCTTACTACGTTAGTATGATTAGCGCAAAGAATAAAGGCCAAACTTTCTGGCCCCTTTCCGGCTTGTGGCATGGTTGGCGAAGCAATGTGCAAGCGCAAAGAACTGGAGAGGCCTCAAGCCTTATTTATGTGTTGAAAAAGGCCTAAACAGCCGCTTTAAGGGGCAAACACCCCGCTCCGCACCCACACCCCTCCCGCGAAGAGATCTTCTGGTAAAAACGATCTGTGAGAGCCGTTTTTTTGAAGATTATTCTTTCATTTTAAAAGATCGCATCATCTGTACCCCCAAATGAAAGAGAAGAAGTCTTGGAGCAATGCTTCGTTGAACCGCAAATACGGCTTCATCCAACTCTTGGTGCATATGTAGGAGAGCCGATTGACTCATTAAATTGGAGAAGACTTTCATTTTGAATTCCACGCGCTGGAAAGCTGGATGCTCAAAAGCCATTAGATCATGTTTGACGCGCAGGCTTTCTTCAAATAATGAAGCCACAAAGCGCAAAAAGGCCACGAGCTCATCTTTGGTGGCTTTGTGCAGCTCGGCACACCAATCGATCAGGTCATTGAGTTTGGCAGCGTAGCAGATGCGCGTCCACCGTACAAACCAATCGGCAAAGCGTTCGATGCTTTGATCTGAACGCACCAAGCGAATGGCCTGGCTGATATCGCCTTCAGAAAATCGGGCACACACAGAAGCCAGGCGTTCGTCTGTTGCTCCGTGTTGGAGCAGAAATTGGGTAAGCGCCACTTCGGGAGTGCGCAACAAAGGCATCAGCTGACAACGACTTAAAATAGTGGTTAGCAATTGGCCGGGTGCCCGAGAAACCAAGAAAAACAAAGTGCCTTCGGGGGGTTCTTCTAATAACTTCAACAGCTTGTTGTATGTTGAACTGTTCATTTTTTCGGGCAGCCAAATAATCACTACTCGGTACCTGCTATTGAACCTTTTTAAGCTGCATTGTCGAATCAAACGGCTGGCTTCAGCAACACCGATCAAGGTCAGTTTGGAACCGCCATCCATTCGCACAAGCCAATCGTCATGATCAAGAAATGGATTCTCAATTAGCGCGTTACGCCATTGAGCGCCATAGGTTTCGCTGTTGTCGACATCGTCTTTTTTAATGATCGGAAAGGAGAAAATAAGATCAGGGTGAGCAAACTGATTGATTTGCTTACAGCTGCTGCAAATGCCACATCCATCATTGGCATTTGGTGATATGCACAAAAGGCGTCTAGCAAAAGCAATTGCCAAGGCCAGTCCACCGCTAGCACTTTTTTCCGCAAACAATAAAGCGTGTGGCACACGCTCTTGCTGCGCCATTGTTGCCAACTGCTTTTTTAAAGCCTCCTGACCTGGAATATCACCAAAGAACATTGCACAAAAATGACCATTTCCGCTTGTTCTATACGCTACATTTGAAGCAAATTTCTGCCAATGATTACCATCGACCAGTTTAGCTTCAAAGGAGTGAGAGCGCTGATTCGCGTAGACTATAACGTTCCGCTCAACGATCAATTTGAGATTACAGATGCTAATCGGATCACCGCAACGATTCCAACCGTTGAGAAAATTTTAAACAACGGAGGATCAGTAGTATTGATGTCGCACTTGGGCAGACCCAAGGGCGGTCCAGAAGATAAGTTTAGCCTGCGTCATTTACTGCCAAAGCTTCGCGAAGTTTTCCAAACAGAAGTGCTTTTTGCATCAGACTGTATAGGAGAGGAAGGCTTAAGAATCTCTTCTAACCTAAAACCAGGGCAAATTCTTTTGTTAGAGAATTTGCGCTTCTATGAAGAGGAAACAAAGGGAGATGAAACCTTTGCACAGAAATTAGCGCAACATGGTGATTTCTATGTGAATGATGCCTTTGGCACAGCCCACAGAGCCCACGCATCTACCGCCGTTATTGCGAAGTTTTTCCCAGGTAAAAAGGCTTTTGGATACGTAATGGGTGCCGAAATTGAAAATGTAGGCAAGGTGTTGAGTAGCCAAGAGAAGCCTGTCACGGCCATCATTGGTGGCGCCAAAGTGTCGAGCAAAATCACCATTATTGAGAACCTGCTTCCAAGAATAGACCACCTGATTATAGGTGGTGGAATGGCCTACACCTTTGCTCGAGCGCAAGGGGCCCAAACGGGCAAGTCGATGGTAGAAGAAGATCTTTTGGAAACCGCACGTGGTATTATTCAAAAGGCGAAAGAGCAAAATGTAGCGCTACATCTACCCGTAGATAGCGTAAATGCCGCTGCTTTTTCTGCTGATGCAGCCATTGAAATTTCGCCCATTGATCAAATTGGAGAGCAATGGATGGGCTTGGATGTGGGTCCGCAAACCCGTGAGAACAACCGGCAAGTGGTCTTACAATCGAAGGTCATTCTTTGGAATGGCCCCGTTGGAGTTTTTGAAATGGCTCCATTTGCAGCAGGAACGATTGCCCTCGGAGAAGCTATTGTAGAGGCCACGGAAAAGGGCGCCTTCAGTTTAGTTGGGGGAGGTGACTCGGTGGCTGCTGCAAAACAATTTGGCATGGCCGAGCGGGTGAGCTATGTTTCTACCGGCGGAGGCGCCATGTTGGAGTATCTCGAAGGCCGCTCACTACCGGGAATAGACGCCGTGCTCAACTAGCCATCAGGGCGTAGGTCGCTTTTCCCAAAAACCTGATAATCCTTGGGTTAACCATTCGCCTGCATTTTGAAAGAAATGCAACAAGGGGTAGTTGCCCAATGCCTTGTTGGAATCAAACCACTCAAATCGCTCATTGATCACAAAGGCAATCTGTACCATTAAGGCACAGATAATGGCCCATTTCAAGCCGCTAAACAGTGCGCCCAGCAAACGATTAATCGTACCCAACTGGGCCGACTCAACCAAACGGGTGAGCATTTTACCAAGGAGGTTTAATACAATCAAAACACCCAAGAAAATAGTGACATAGGCGGCTACATGCACCAAGGCACCCTCTTCACTGGTGTATTGGCGAAAGAGCAGGTTAAGTTGTTCGTGAAAGAGCAGACTTGCAGCAAGCGCAACAACCAAAGCAATCAATCCAATAACTTCGCGAATCAAGCCGCGCATCCATCCCCTAACGAGGCCGTAGAGCAAGGGCAAAAACAAAAGCCATTCGGTAGAAGCATTCTCAAACATCCCGATCACAAATGAAATCAACGGAAGCGGAAAAATGGGAAAACTTGGTCAAAGTGCTTTCTGACCGCTTTGCCCCTGGAGACGAAATGGATCTCGACGGTATTCTATTCTTGATAGGTGTACAAGAAAGCGGTAAAGGACCAAAGAAATACAAGAAAGACGAGAAAATAGATTTATTACACATTGCTATCTGCCGCCTTTTAGAGCCCTATGGCTTTTACCGT
>CAZDPF010000072.1:0-11533 GCA_964507215.1 uncultured Chryseobacterium sp.
GGGGTTTATCCGGTGGTATTTGGTTCTCGCATTCTAGGAAAAGGGGCGCTGAAAGGCGGAATGCCTTGGTATAAATACGTGGCCAATCGCATACTTACCCTCGCCCAAAATATTTTGATGAGCCAGAAGCTCTCAGAATACCATACGGGCTATCGCGCCTTCTCACGAGAGGTTTTGGAACGCATCGATTTTGAAGTGAATTCAGATGATTTTGTGTTCGACAACCAAATGGTGGCGCAGATATTTTATGCCGGATTTGAGGTGGCCGAAGTCACTTGTCCGACCAAATATTTTGAAGAAGCATCCTCCATCAACTTGCGTAGAAGCGCTATTTACGGATTGGGCGTGCTGCGCGTGAGTATCGAATACCGATTGGCTAAATGGGGATTGCTTCGTCTGAAATACCTCAAATGATTACGGAAGAAGCCATCGAATTGCTTCGTGAGAAGCAGTTGGCCTTTTTTCAGAGCGGAGAAAGTCGCGAACTAAAATGGCGAAAAAATGCCCTGAAGCGACTCAAACGCTTGATCACTCAGCACGAATCTGCGTTGAGCAATGCCCTCCAACTCGATCTACATCGGTCGGCTTTTGACACCTATGTGGCCGAAATCGGTCCGTGTATACAAGAAATCGACCACCTTCTTCGCAAACTCGATTCTTGGAGTGCGCCGCAAAAGCTTGCCACCCCGCAACACATACATTTTTGGTCGAATGCCAAGGTAGTTCCTGAGCCTATTGGTCGCGTGCTCATTATCGCCCCTTGGAACTATCCGTACTACCTCCTCTTTCTGCCTTTGGCCGGAGCTTTAGCGGCTGGCTGCCCGGTGGTACTGAAGCCCTCTGAGCATTTGCCGCATACCTCAGCCTTATGTAGTGAGCTGATCCAACAAACATTTCACGAAAAAGAAGTGGCCTTGTTGCAGGGCGATGCCAACTTCACCCAGCAATTGCTCAACCGCCCTTGGGATCATATTTTCTTTACTGGGAGTACCACAGTGGGCAAAGCGGTAATGGCTGCTGCTGCCCCTCACCTTTCGCCGGTTACTTTGGAACTCGGCGGGAAATGTCCGGCCATTGTAGATCAAAAAGCCAATATCGCCGTTGCCGCCCGACGCATTGCGTGGGGGAAGTTGCTGAATGCAGGACAAACCTGCGTGGCGCCTGATCATGTTTGGGTGCATGAAGAAGTGTATGATGATTTTGTGGGATTGCTCAAAAAAGAACTGCGGCAGCAGTACCACGCGTTGGGAGATGATTATACGCATTTGATTCACGATGCTGCCTTTGAACGAATGGAGCGTTTGGCCCATCATACCGAAGCTTGGCAGGTGGCCCCTCCTCGCAGAGAAGAGCGGCATTTTCCTCCGGTAGTCTTGGAGCTGGAAAATACCAGTCATGCGAGCATGCAGGAAGAGATTTTTGGCCCCCTATTGCCCATTTTGCCTTGGTCGGAAGCTGGGCAATGGCCTGCGTTCACAACCCATTTACAAGCCCCATTGGCGGTGTATTACTTCGGTCCCAAAGGCAAGCGCTGGAAGCGCTTGCAGCGAGAGAGCCGATCAGGCGCCATAGTGCGAAATGAAGTAGTGATGCACTTGGCCCATCCTGAGCTGCCCTTTGGCGGAGTTGGAGAAAGTGGCATTGGCCGATACCATGGCAGACACACGCTTGACTGTTTTACCCAACAGCGTGCGGTGATGGAGAAAATCACTTGGTTTGATCCACCTGTTCGCTATGCACCCTACAAAGGCAAGCTCAAATGGATGAAAGCTTTGTTTCGTTTGCCTTAAGCCAGAAGAATAGATTGCATTTGCATGCTGCTGAATTCTGGTGCATGTTCTACTTTTCCAAAACTAAATGAACAAGGTCATGATTGACATCATTCGCAAAAACTGGTGGGTATGGAGCATCCACGGCGTGCTTTTTATCATGTTTGGATTGCTGGCTCTACTAGCTCGAGTAAGTACTGAAGGGGCGTTGTTTGTTTACCTCGGCATGGTACTGGGCGGCATTGGAGCGGCCATGGTGATTCTGAGTTTGCGCTTTCGCGACCGGTTAGAAGGACTTTGGTTCTGGCTGCTTTTGGCCGCTATTGATCTGGGTGCCTCAGCCTTCATCCTCTTCAGCAGAAGCACAGCACTCGAAGCCTTTCAAACGGCCTTGGGCGGTTGGATGGTTTTTATGGGACTGTCATTTGCCTACCTCGGCATGAAGCAGAAAAGCCAAAGTGCCATGATGCTCGCCAACGCTGGCATCTCTGTAGCTTTTGGCTTAATCATTCTCTTCGATCCTTTCAAGAGCCAAGAGTTCATGAACTTCGTAGTAGGCTTTGGCACTATTGCCTTGGGTCTGTACGTTATTCTGCTGTCGTTTCGCTTGCGTAAACTCAAAAGCGCCGACCAAAAAGCCTGAGCGTCTGCTGAACGACACATTGACTTTACAATGTGGTTTTACCTTGCGCCTTCCTAAAACGATCTCTCTTATGAAAGCCCTTTTGTTCTCGTTTGCCTTCCTCGCTGGGATGACCAGCCTTTGGAGTCAAGAAGATGAAAGCTTCTTGCAACTAGGTGATCCTGCTCCACCATTTGAGCTGTATGCACCCAACGGCGACACCCTCAACAGCGCAGAAGTACTGGCTTCCGGACAGTCACTGGTATTGGTTTTCTACCGAGGCACTTGGTGCCCCTATTGCACCCGCTATTTGTCGGAATTGGCCAAGGCCGAAAGTGAAATAGCCGAAGCTGGTGGAATTATTGTGGCCATCTCTGGCGAAATAGACACCATGCAAACGGTGATGAAGAAACAAACAAAGGCCAAGTATTTCTTTGCCCACGACCGCAATTACCGGGTGATGGACATGTTTGGGGTGAGCTACGAGGTGTCTGAGAAACAGTTAGAAAAGATGGCCAAAAAAGGCGATGACTTAAAGGCCTTGCACCAGTCTGATGAGTTTGTATTGCTGCCGGTGCCCGCCACGGTTGTGATTGCTTCAAACGGCGAAATCACTTATCTGCACTACGATAGAGACTATAAACAAAGAGGCAATGTGGATGATATTCTCCACGCCCTGAGCCTAGTGACCAACGAATAAAACTGAAGCGCAAATCTGCCGACAAGTTGCGACCCGGTCTTGCCGATTGCAGCCTGTATATTTGCCGCAAATTTTTCCCCCATGAATCTGCACGAATACCAAGGAAAGCAAATTTTAGCCGCACATGGCGTAGCCATTCAACGTGGCATCATCGCTACCACTCCTGACGAAGCAGTAGCCGCTGCCCAGCAACTGACCGAAGAAACCGGCACTGGCTGGCATGTGGTAAAAGCACAGATTCATGCAGGAGGAAGAGGTAAAGGCGGCGGCGTGAAGCTGGCCAAAAACCTCGATGAAGTACGCGCACGTGCCAATGATATCTTGGGCATGATGCTCATCACCCCCCAAACCTCAGCCGAAGGAAAAAAGGTACATCAAGTGCTGATTGCAGAAGATGTGTACTACCCCGGTGAAAGCGAAACCAGTGAGATCTACATGAGCGTATTGCTCGATCGACAAGCGGGCCGCAACATCATCATGTATTCTACTGAAGGGGGAATGGACATTGAAGAAGTGGCTGAGAAAACCCCTGAGCTCATCTTTACTGAAGAAATTGATCCTTCGGTTGGAATTCAAGGTTTTCAAGCCCGCAAGATTGCGTTCAACTTGGGCTTGAGTGGCAAGGCTTTCAAAGAAATGGTGCGCTTTGTAACCAATTTGTACCGCGCTTATGAAAGCATTGATGCCAGTTTATTTGAAATCAATCCGGTGCTCAAAACTTCAGACGATCGTGTGATTGCGGTTGACGCCAAAGTGACGCTTGACGACAATGGTCTTTTCCGCCATCCTGATTATGCGGCCTTGCGCGACACCCGCGAAGAAGATCCCATGGATGTAGAAGCCGGTGAAGCCGGACTGAATTTTGTGAAACTCGATGGCAACGTAGCCTGTATGGTAAATGGCGCTGGTTTGGCGATGGCTACCATGGACATCATTAAAATGGCGGGCGGCAATCCGGCCAATTTCCTTGATGTAGGAGGCACAGCCGATGCCAAACGGGTTGAAACAGCCTTCCGATTGATCTTGAAAGATCCGAATGTGGAGGCCATTTTGGTGAACATCTTCGGGGGAATCGTTCGTTGCGACCGTGTAGCTCAAGGAATTGTTGACGCTTACCGCAACATTGGCGAAATTCCGGTGCCCATTATTGTGCGCTTGCAAGGCACCAATGCCGAAGAAGCCAAGAAGATTATTGATGAAAGCGGATTAAAAGTGCATTCTGCTATTATGCTGCAGGAGGCGGCTGATAAAGTACAAGAGTTGGTTGGATAGTTTTTACCACCACAAACCACCAAAGGGATGCTTCGGCATCCCTTTTTTTTGCCGCTTTATAATGAAACAAAAAATGAATTTGTACGTTAATTAACCGTACATTTGATAGAAATAAGAATTAAATGGAAGCGCAAATAAGTAAGGACGAAAGGATGGAGTTAAGGATCTCATCTGCGGATAAAAGAATTTTCAAAAGAGCCCAAAAACTTAGTGGTGATAAGTCATTCAGCAGCTTTGTAGTTCGGATTGTTAAAAGAGAAGCGGAAGAAATTGTGGCTAAACATGATCGAATCATAGTTTCCGAAAGAGACCGTCAACTTTTTTTTGACACTGTTTTTGGCAATACCAAGCCCAATCAAAATCTAGCGGAAGCGGCTGAAAAGTACAAGTCAAAGAATTCAACACATTGAGAATTTCAATACTTCACAAAAAACACAATCGACAAAGTTTTGAATGTGAAGAAAGAGCGCTAACTGACTATCTAAAGCAGCAGGTGAGTCAGGATGTGAAAAAAAGACTCGCAGTTTGCTTTGTAGCAGCTGACGACAACGATCATGTTGTGGGATACTATACGCTGACAAGCGAAAGCCTCGGGCGAGATTTAATACCAGAAAAATATCTTAAAAAGGTTCCTACGAATTACAATGCGCCTGTAATTCTTCTAGGTCGATTGGCAAGAGATCTTAGGCAAAAGGGAACAGGGTTGGGAGAATACCTCCTACTTGATGCGCTATTTAGAGCTTTCACCTTATCTGAAGATAGTATTGGTGCCATGGCCGTGGTGGTAGACCCAATAAATCAATATGCCGTAAAATTCTATGAAAAATACGGTTTTGAACAGCTTCCTGACAGTGAAAAAATGTTTCTTCCGATGCATACAATTAAGCAATTGATTTAGCTAAAAAACTAAGCCACAACCTTGTACAAGGACACATAGCTTGCTGCCCTTAGCCATGATCTCTTCCACACATGGCTTGCGAGGACTAGCAGCGGAAAGCGCGACGGCCTTGGCCGGAACGCCCAAAAAAAACACCTTGCGCTTCTTCCCAATGTCTACAAGGCTTTCAGGAGTTTTGAAACAAATTCTGCTATCTGCCCCTCGCAATTTGTGAAAAACCAAAGTGCCTGAAGAGCGAAATGCTTGGTGCTCCACCCTAAATTCGAAGCAGCTTCAGCCTTTTACCGAAGCCCCATTCTTTCTGCCCATGTACCTGATTTACGATACGGAGACCACCGGTCTTCCCAAGAAATTTGACGCTCCACTATCAGATTCTGACAATTGGCCCCGGCTGGTTCAATTGGCTTGGCAACTGCATGATGCCGATGGGGAATTAATGGATGTAAGGAACTTTATTATTCGTCCTGATGGCTTTACCATTCCCTTCAACGCGACCCAAGTACACGGCATTACCACAGAAAGAGCCATGCAACATGGATTGCGGCTGGAGGAGGTGCTGAAACTATTTGAAGCAGCTGTAAGTAGAGCAACCGTTATTGCCGGGCACAATATTGAATTTGACCTCAACATTGTGGGTGCAGAGCACCATCGGTTGGGCATGGAATCAGATCTCTTGAAGAAAGTGGTGCTCGACACCAAAGAAGAGAGTACAGATTATTGTCAGATTCCCGGCGGAAAGGGCGGGAAGTTCAAATGGCCCACGCTTACAGAGTTGCATTTAAAACTCTTTAGCGAAGGCTTTGACGAAGCGCACAATGCCGCGGCCGATGTAGAAGCCACCGCGCGCTGTTTCTTGGAGTTGCTGCGCTTGGGGGTGATTTCGCAAGCCAAAAGCCAGCTCGATCCTGACAGCTACCGCGCCTTTCAAGAAGCCCATCAGGAACCCATAGAAGCCATCGGACTCAACGTACAACCTTACGAACGTCCGGCAGAGAAAAGCGGCACCAACGATTTTGCACTCAACGACTTTACGGTAGACCCGAAGCTGGTTTCTGACGATCTGGTCATGGCCGAGAGCATTGCTGAGCGCTATGTTCATCTGCATGTGCACAGTCAGTTTTCGGTTTTGCAAGCCACCTCAGTCATTCCCCAGCTCACGCAAAAAGCTGCTGATCTCGGCATGAAGGCTTTGGCACTGACCGATACCGGCAATATGTATGGCGCTTTTGCCTTTGTAGCGGCAGCCGAAAAAGCGGGTATCAAACCCATAGTAGGTTATGAAGCCTATGTATGTGAAGACCATTTAGACCGCACCCACAAAGATGACGGCAGACTCATTCCACTGTTGGCCTTGAACCAAACCGGTTATGAAAACTTGGCCAAGCTGAGCTCGATAGCATTTACAGATGGGTACTACTATGTGCCGCGCATTGATAAGAAACTATTGGAAGCCCATAAAGAAGGCGTGATTGCCTTGAGTGGCGGACTTTCGGGGGAAGTGCCATACCTCCTGTTGAATGTGGGGGAAAAGCAGGCAGAAGAGGCCTTCTGTTGGTGGAAAGACACTTTTGGAGAAAACTTCTATGTGGAAATCAATCGGCACCGAGACGGTCAACAAGTATTGGAGGCCGAAGAAGTAGTGAACAGCGCTCTGCTGCGGTTTTGTGAGCAGTACAAGGTGCCCTATTTCGCGGCGCATGAAACCTTTTACATTGAACCTGAAGATGCCGAAGCACAGGATATTCTACTTTGTGTAAAAGACAACACCAAACAAACTGATCCTGTGGGAAGAGGGCGTGGATTCCGCTATGCCATGCCCAATCAACAATACTACTTCAAGCAACAAGAAGAGATGGCCGAGCTCTTTGTTGACTTGCCTGAAGCCTTGGAATGTACCGCCGCAATAGCAGACCGCATTGAACCCATTCGTTTGCAACGGGAGGTGTTGCTGCCCAAATTTGACATTCCACAAGCATTCATTGATCCGCTAGATGATACCGATGGCGGCAAGCGCGGAGAGAATGCCTATCTCCGGCATCTGACCTATGAAGGCGCCCGTGAACGCTATGGCGAAATCAATAACGAAGTAAAAGAGCGCATTGATTTTGAATTAGAAACCATTGCCAACACCGGCTATCCGGGTTACTTTCTTATTGTGCAAGACTTCACCCGAGCGGCCAGAGACATGGGCGTTTCTGTGGGGCCCGGTAGAGGATCGGCCGCTGGATCAGTGGTGGCCTATTGCATAGGGATCACCAATGTAGATCCGCTCAAATATGGATTGCTTTTCGAACGTTTTCTCAATCCTGACCGGGTGAGTTTGCCGGATATCGACATCGACTTTGACGACGAAGGTCGCGATCGGGTGATTCAATATGTGATTGATAAGTACGGCAAAGAGCAAGTAGCCCATATCATCACCTATGGCACCATGGCGGCCAAAAGTGCCTTGCGTGACACGGCACGGGTGATGGAAATTCCTATTGAAGAGGTGAACAGTTTGGCCAAGCTCATGCCAGACAATTTGGATTGGCGCACTTTGTTAGACAGCTCAGACAAGCAATTGGCCGAGAAGATCAACAACCGGGAGCAGTTGAACAATGCCATGGAGCTGCGGCGCATTGCCTCTGAAGACGACCGCTGGAACAAGGTGCTGCGAACGGCCATGAAAATTGAAGGCTCATTGCGCAACACAGGTATACACGCCTGCGGGGTGATTATTACCCCAAGCCGCATGGACCATCTGGTACCTGTTATGATGCCCAAAGGGGCGATGATGATGGCCACGCAATTTGACAACTCGGTAGTGGAATCTGCCGGCTTGTTGAAAATGGACTTCCTCGGACTGAAGACCCTTAGCATTATTAAAACCGCCATAGACTTGGTACAAAGGAGACATGGAATTACCATTGATCCGGATGCCATTCCGCTCGATGATGAAAAGACCATGGAGCTCTTTGCCAAGGGGGAGACCACAGGACTGTTTCAATTTGAATCGGTGGGGATGCAAAAAAACCTTCGGCTATTGCGGCCCACCAAGTTTGAAGACATCATTGCCATGAATGCCTTGTACAGGCCGGGCCCCATGGAATACATCCCCAAGTTTGCGGCGCGTAAAAATGGCGAAGAAGCCATTGCCTATGATTTGCCCGTGATGGAAGAAGTGCTGGCCGAGACCTATGGCATTACGGTTTACCAAGAACAAGTCATGATGCTCAGTCGCATTTTGGCTGATTTCTCCCGTGGAGAAGCCGATAAACTGCGCAAGGCCATGGGCAAGAAGATCAAGGCACAGCTTGATATCCTCAAGCCAAAATTCATGGAAGGTGCTACAAAAAATGGCCATCCCGAAGAGGTTTTGGAAAAGGTTTGGAGCGATTGGGAAGCCTTTGCGAAGTATGCGTTTAACAAATCACATTCAGCTTGTTACTCTGTTGTGGCCTGGCAAACAGCCTATCTGAAAGCCAACTATCCGGCAGAGTATATGGCGGCCATTTTAAGCCACAACCTCTCTGATCAAAAGAAGGTGAACTTCTTTATTGAAGAGTGTAAGCGCATGGGTATTCAAGTGCTTGGGCCTGATGTAAACGAGAGTTTGAGCGATTTCTCAGTGAATACTGACGGACAGATTCGTTTTGGGTTGCAGGCTATCAAAGGAATCGGTGGCGCCGTGTGTGAAGCCATTGTGGAAGAACGCGAGGCCAATGGCGCTTTTAAAAGCTTCTTTGATTTCCTCAGTCGGGTAGCCACGCGTTCCATCAACACCAAAACCTTGGAAGCGCTGGCCTATACGGGCGCATTTGATCAATTGACAGAGGGCAAGCGCAGCTTGTTTTTTGCTGAAGAAGACGGCAAGAGCTTTTTGGAGAAGGCTGTGCGTTACGCGAGCAGCCTACATGAATCGCGCAACAGTGCACAGGTGAGTCTTTTTGGCGATGATACCTCTGTGAGTTTGCCAGAACCACAAATGCCTGATGAAGCCCCTTGGCCCCGCATGTACAAACTCAAAAAAGAGCGTGAATACCTGAGCATCTACCTGAGCAGTCATCCTTTGGATGATTACAAAAAGGAAATGGAGCTGTTTACCAATACAGATTGCGCCCAATTTGACTTCATGATGAATGGCAACCAAGAAGAAGCCTTCCGACCAGGAGAGTACAATCTAGGGGGCTATGTTTCCTCTGTGCGTCACGGCGTTAGTAAAACAGGAAGAGAATACGGTGTATTGGTGCTAGAAGATTATAGCGGAAGTGTGGAGCTTTTTACCAATGGCGAATCTTATCTGAAATTCCGGCATCTAATGGAGCTAGACCGCATTCTTTATCTCCGCGTTATGGCAGATAGTTGGACGAAAAAAGATGCGGAAGGCAACGAAAAAATGAATAGGCGCTCACAGATTCAGCATATCATGCTGATGGAAGATGTGATGAATAGCCTAGTAAGCACCATGACTTTGCACGTAGCGCTCGAAATATTGCAGCAAGAATGGTCCGATAAACTCATGAAAGAACTAGAGCCATTCTGGGATCCCAAAGAGGGCAAGCCATTTGACCTTCAACTTCGACATGAAGATTTACAGCTTAGACTTCGCAAACGAAAGAACAACAAGCTTCGTTTAGACCATGAACTACTGAAGCTTTTGGCACAATTAGGCATTGGCGTTCAATTGAACAAATAGATGTTTTCGATCGGACGTTGGATAAAAAGTATCGGCAGGCCGACAATCTATAGGGCATGTGGGCCGTACTTTTGCGCCGTTCAATGAGAAAAGACTTTTGTTGAACTTGTAAAACAGCAGATTATGGCTATTGAGATCACCACCTCCAACTTTGACGAGCTCGTCATGCAGTCCAACAAGCCCGTATTGGTAGACTTTTGGGCAGAATGGTGCGGCCCTTGCCGAATGGTAGGCCCCATTGTAGAAGAACTTGCCAATGACTACAGTGAAAAAGCTGTGGTGGGCAAATTGAATGTAGATGAACACGGTGAAATTGCTGAGCGTTTCGGCATCCGCAACATCCCTACCCTACTCGTTTTCAAAGGCGGTGAAGTGGTAGACAAGCAAGTAGGCGTGGCTCCCAAAAGCGTTTTGGCGGGCAAGTTGGAAGGCGCCATGTAAGGCAATTTCATAAAAAAGCAGGAAGCCGGATGGGATGACCGTTCGGCTTCTTTTATTTTGTAGCATGTCAACTCTCCTCGACGACCACCGCCTGCGCTTTGCAGAAAAGCTCGAACTCCACGCCGCCAAGGTGGTAGAAGGATTTATTTCTGGATTACATAAAAGTCCGTACCAAGGCTTCTCGGTAGAATTTGCTGAACACCGTCCGTACAACAGCGGGGAAAGCACCCGCCATATGGATTGGAAGTTATTGGCACGAACCGACAAGTATTTTGTTAAACGCTATGAAGCGGAGACCAATTTGCGTTGCTGGTGTGCATTGGATATTTCTGCCTCAATGCGCTATCCCGAGCGAGAAAAACTAGGATTTGACCAGCCCAATAAGCTCTGGTTTTCGGCCATGGCGTCTGCAGCCATTATTCACTTGCTCAAGCGTCAAAGAGATGCCTTTGGATTGGCCATGTTAGGTGAGAAGGTAGAATTGCTCACCGAAGGACGATTGAGCAGTTTGCACCAACGAACAATTTTCAATCATCTGGCCGAGCTGTTGACGAATACTCCAGCGCAGCCCGTTCGAACTGATTTATCTGCCTCTTTGCATGAATTGGCCGAACGATTGCCACCACGCAGCATGTTGGTTTTATTCACTGATATGCTCGAGCCTAAGGAAAAGTTAGAAACGCTTGAAGCCGCTTTTCAGCATCTGCGCTTTAAAAAACACGATCTGGTGGTCTTTCATGTGTTGGACCAGGCCACGGAATTACAATTTGAAATTGGACATCGACCTACGCGTATTGTTGACATGGAGACCGGTGCTGAATTGCGCATTGAACCAAGGCAGCTAAGGAGCATTTTCACCCAGCGCGTTCAAGAATTCAATCAATCGATGAAAGAAATCTGCGGTCGTTCCGGCGCCGACTGGAATGAAGCCGATTTGGCCGCAGGGATACCTTCGGTATTGTTAGAATTCCTCAAAAAGCGTGGCCGACTATTCTAATTCCATGTGGAAAGATTTTTTTTTCATGAAAGGCTTGCGTAAGAATCATGAGGAGTTATATCTTCGCGCTCCGCTTTTAAACAGGCGGTCAGGTGTAGATGCACCTCACGTTCTGAAGATATTGGTCTGGTAGTTCAGTTGGTTAGAATATCCCGC
>CAZDPF010000073.1:0-11522 GCA_964507215.1 uncultured Chryseobacterium sp.
GGGGGTGAAAGCCTTGGCAGAGGAGAAAGGGTGCATCTTGTTGGTTCCGGAATTTTCAAATGAGGTCTTTCCCGGAAGCAATCAATACAATCTTGGAGGCGTATTTATCAATGGGGAGTCTCCTGACTTGAACGAAATGCTGCCTGAAGCGCGCTGGACATTTGCCTTGGTTCAGCCTTTATTTGAAGATGCAAAAGCGCGCTTTCGTTTTACCAATTCCACTTTTGATGCTTTCGGACACTCAGCGGGTGCGCAGTTTCTGCATCGGCTGCTGCTCTTTCAGCCAACTATTGCTATTGAACGGGCGGTATCGAATGCTGCGGGTTGGTATACCCTTCCCGATGCCACAGTGGAATTTCCTTACGGAATGGAAGTTACTGGTTTCACCCAGCCCCAGATTGATGGCATTTTCAATAAAAACCTGCGCGTAGGGGTGGGCGCTTTAGATACCGATCAGAATTCATTCAACCTTCGCCATACGGCGGAAGCCGATGCCCAGGGGAACAATAGGGTACAGCGCGCCCAATACTTCTTTCAGCAAAGTGCCCAACTGGCCCAACAAGCTGGGAGTGCCTTTCAATGGCGCTTTTCGGTTTGGCCAGGGGTGGGTCATGATCTCGAAGCATCAGCTGAATATGCCTTTGATCTTTTGTATCCATGAGCCCTAAGCAATTGAGGCAAGCATTCAGTCTTTGGGCGGGGCCGCTGACATTTCTAGGCCTTTACTTTGGCGGTGCTCCATGGATAGAGGAGACTAGCTCACGGGCCATTTTGGCCATTACCGGTTGGATGGCCATCTGGTGGATCTTTGAAGCCGTGCCACTAGCGGCCACTTCCCTGCTTCCGCTTATTCTCATGCCGCTCACTGGGGTGCTTTCTTTGGCAGAGGTGGGCGCTTCTTATGGTCACAAATACATCTTTCTATTCTTGGGAGGATTCTTACTGGCCTTGGCCATAGAGAAGTGCAAACTGCATTGGCGCATTGCCCTGCATTTGATCTTGGCGATGGGCGCACAGCCCAGGAGTATGCTTTGGGGTTTTATGCTGGCCACGGCTTTGTTGAGTATGTGGATTTCCAACACCGCCACTGCCATTATGATGCTCCCCATGGCCTTGGCCGTTATTCGGAAAGTAGACGATTGGGGCGATCTTTCGCCAGATTTCAAAAGGGTTTTTAGTCGGTCGCTGTTATTGGGCATTGCCTACGGGGCCTCCATTGGCGGAATGGCCACTTTGATTGGATCACCTCCCAACCTCATCTTCGCCGGCATGGTGGAGAAAAGCTTTGGTGAATCTATAAGCTTCTTGCAATGGCTGCAAGCAGGTTTGCCGGTTTCCATCCTCCTCTTATTGCTCGCAGGTGGGTATTTAGGCAAGGGTTTAAACGCTCCGAATGCGCGTTTAGACAAGTCCATTTTACAGCAACAGCAACAGGCGCTAGGTCCTTTAAAAGCCAATGAGAAAAAAGTGCTGCTTGTTTTTGGTCTTACCGCCTTTGCTTGGATGCTCCGCACCTTGCTGATCACACCTTATTTCCCGCAAGTAGACGATACCATTATTGCCCTGATCGCCGCCACTGTACTCTTTGCTTGGCCCAATAGCCCGGAGGAGGATAAGCTCTTGGATTGGAAAGATGCGGAAGGACTTCCTTGGGGGGTTCTACTGCTTTTTGGGGGAGGAATTGCGTTGGCTGCCGGATTTGACAAAACCGGAACGGCGGGCATGCTGGCGGGTCATCTCACCCACTTGGGCGATGGCCATGCGGCCATTCCCTTTTTGTTGACCGTGGGAAGTATCAACTTCTTAACGGAGATCACTTCTAACTTGGCCACTACCGCTGTGGTGCTTCCTGTGTTGGCGCCTTTTGCTGACGCCTTGGGCATTCACCCCTACCTCCTGATGACAGGCGCTACCTTGGCCGCTTCTTGCGCCTTTATGCTACCAGTGGGCACGCCGCCCAACGCCATTGTTTTCGCTTCTGGGAAGATCAATATTGGCGAAATGGTGCGTATCGGCATCGTGATGAACCTACTGTCTATTCTCATCATCGCCCTGTACACCTATGCAGTGCTCCCGTTGATCTGGGGCCTTTAGAATCGCACTTGGCAGAAAATATTGGCGACCGTTTGGGCCGTTCCGTTGATCTCTTGCTGCCCGCCTGCCAGCTGCACCTTGAGTTGTTGACCCGCAAAGTAGCGGGTGAGCCCGATGTGGAAACTGTTCATGGGTACTTGCAGTGATCCGATGCGTTCAAATTCAGGGGAAACATCGGCCATGCGGAAGTCGAGGCCCCATTTGGCGCGATAGGTATAAGAAAGCTGGGCATTCCAAGCCCTTCCGAGGCTATAGTGCTCGCTAATCTCTTCTGGTTGAAGGAGGTTTTCTCCAAATGGATCGGTGAACAAGCCCTCCAAACCTGCGGCGCTGGCAATGCCATATTCCCCAAGCAAAGCAAAACCCTTGTACTTCATCAAAACATCAGCGTAAACCTTGCGGTAGTTCGCATAACGCAATTGTCCGTTCTGGTTGTAGAGCTCCACGCCCCCGTGGCCTTCGCCTACTGCATCACTGGCGCCATTGTTTACACTTCCCGCAAAACCCAAGAGTAGCTTCGGCCGGGTTTCGCCTTTGAGGTCGGCCATTTGCAGCTCATTGCCTTTTTCAAAAAGTCCCAAAGGCCAGAGATCTAAACGTCCGGCGTACTTCAATCCGCCCAAATCCACATCTCTAGAATCTACTCCGAAAGAATTCCGTCCATCGCCCGAACTCAGCATGGCGTGAAGCTTCCAATGCAGCTGACCAATGGGACGACCGTAACTCACGGCCAATCCAAACTCACGTCCACTTCGGCTGAACTGCTCGCTCAACAAACTCCGATCGATGAAGGCCAAATGGTCTTCCATCCACAACATTTCTCGGTTGTTGCCAACCGACAGCATTTGTCCGGCCTTGAACTCCAAACCTTCTATTGGCTGGTAGGCCATCCACGCATCGAGCAGAATTTCGGGATCAGACAAATTGGCCTGCACGAGGAATGAGAGCTTTTGAGGCCCAGCCGTGCCATTCAATCGCAGAAAAGTGCGTCGATTGCCAAAGAAATACTGGGGGTCCGCTCCATCAGCGCTGAGATAGGCCACCTCCGGTTGCAGCATTCCTCCAATACCAAAGAGGTAATCGCCATTGTTCATTTGGAATTGAAATCCCTCTCCCTGCACATAATTCAGGTTGTTTTGGGCGTGCATTTGCTGACCCAAAGCGAGGAAACAGACAAGCGCCAAAGGCTTGATTGCGCTATTCATGCAGATTTTCATGGCAGTATTCTGTAAATGGGTAGGTGAAGGTCTTGGGTGGCTGAAATCAGGCCCAGGTGCACAAAACTATTTTGGGCCTCAGGCTCTAGGAGTTCAAAAATGAGCGGAGCATTCTGCTGGTCTAGGTCAATCCAGATAGCCTTGGAAGTTTCCGGATCGATGGACAACGAGATCGGTTCTATTTGGGTGGTCACTTCCACCGGACGCACCCCTTCCCAATCAAAAGCATCTGGATTCAAGGCTGTTATACGATAGGCTTCTGCACGTAGTTCCGTTGGCGCTGATACCCACCTGAAGGAAACCCCGAGTGCATTTAATCGGTTGGTGATCTCCTCATCTACCTGACGAATGACGTACGCTTTCGGACGTTTTCGTGTGAGCGTAGACCCCGAAAGGAAGGCATCGCGAACCGGCAGACTTACCCGCACGGTATCTTTCTTGGCCAGATCGATGAGCAAAAGCTTGCGCTGCTCTTCTTTGCGCTGACTGCGTACTACAGGATCTGCCTGCGCTTGGCGCGCCCTTTCCAGCACATTGCGCACTTCTTGTTGATGGGAACGAGCGTACTGAAGGTAACTGAGAATGACCGATGAAGAAGCCAATACCCGGCGCTTCAATGAGGTTCGGCCCAAGCCTACACCCCTCACTTCAATCAAAGTACTGATGCAATTGGTAAGCGCATGGTGGGAAGCGCTGGATCGCGCATGCACAGAGCCTTGGTTGATGACCCGTGTGCCCTTGACCTCATCTGAGGTAAAGTAAGGATGATGCGACAGTTGCAGGCTGTCCATCCACCGCTCTGCCTGCGCTACAAAAGCCGTTCGGGTGTACTGACGAAGTTCATCAGGCACATTTAGGTTGCCGCTGTAGAGGAAGCACACATCGTAATAGGCCGCCATTCCTTGGGTTCCCATGCGGAGATAATCTTTCCGAAAAGCCCGGTATTCGTGCATATCGAGGGCTATTTCAGGCTGAAAAGCATTGAAGGCTTTCTTCCACAGCATGCTTTCTGGCGCGAGGAGTTTGGTTTGGTCGCGATTGAGATCGAGGCCATTGGCCGCCAAACGATTGAGGGAATTACAGCCATCCGGATTGGCCATGGGCAGTATGGCCAGCTTCACATTGTTCAGCCAATCGCGCTTGTCAGCTTCGTGCAAACGGTTCATGAAATGCATAATGCCTTCCCAGCCACCTGGTTCGTCTCCATGCAAGCCCCCCATCACCCAAATTCTGAGAGCATCTGGTTTATTGCTGCCCAAATAGGCCATAAGAATGGGCAAGCCGTTCTGACTTTGTCCGATCGTATCTATCTGATAGGATGCCCCTGCAGGCGCCTGGTAGGCTCGTAAAAACTGCACCACATCGGCGTGGGTGCTGAAGCCCTCGCGGCCGTCAAAAGCCGGCGTCTGCGGCTGAATATCCGGCTCGGGGTAAAAGCGTTGGGTGAGCTCCTCCGATTGCGGAATCATCAATCCCCCGCAGGCGCTCAAGGCCAACAACAAGACAATGGAAGCACGCCTTCTCAAAATGCGTAGGTTATGAGGATTGCGCCTAATCCTTGATCGCCTGTAAATGCGTTGCCATAGATATCTCGGGCACCCGGATTGGTGGCAATCCACGTATAATCTGCCTGAATGCGGAAGCTGTAATTGCGGTCGAAGAACTTGCCGATGCCGATGGTATAGTACTTCGGGCGGTCATAGAACAAAGTATTGTTCAAGAAGGAGTGTTCTTCGGCGTTGAGTTGGGTATAGCGACCATCTACACTCCAACCCGATGAGAAGATGTAGCCGGCCTGCAAGTTAAAACCGCTGCCTACCATCATTCTGGCCTTGACGTAGTTGGCTACATCTTGCACGCCGTTCACGTCAAAATCGCTGCTCACGCTTCCGTCATTGCGCACGCGCTGGGTAATGTTGTTGGGTACATTGGCAGTGGCCATCACCCACTCAGCTGAAACCGAAACGCCGCGGAATTTGAACATGGCATCCACCCCATACTTGATATAATCAGGAAGGGCATGATCACCGTTTTCATCCAAATACAAGATGGTTCCGCCGCTTCTTCCACGTCGGCTACTCACGCCTTGGTTGTAGCTGTAATAGGCACCTACCACCAATTTGGGCGTCAGTTCTCTGGCGAGGTCGGCTTGGCGAAACTGACCGTAGGTGTTAAACAAGCCAAAGGGCAAATAATCTATTCGCCCACCGTATTTCAATCCGCCAAAATTGGTTTGGGTCAATCCATCGCCAGAAGTAAGCACCACTGACGGACGTAAATAATGGCCGTTTTTCAGGCGGATGCTGCCATCTAGAAACAATCCGAATTCTCTAATGGTGGCAAAGGCCGAGATCAATCGGCTGCGCTCTGTGAACTGAAGCGTATGGCTTCCCATGCGAAGCGAGCGGCTATCGGTACTGGTGGTGCGTTGCCCAATGGTCAATGACCAGCGCTTGGTGATATTATAGGCAATCCAAGCATCCAACAGGTATCCGCTGCTTTCATCTGCAACCTCGGTGCTTCTGCTGAGGTCTGCGTTCAGCCGGTATTCAAATTTGCCATCCAGCAGTTCTCCACCGAGCCGCAAACGCAAGCGACGCATTCTGAATCGGGTGGCGGTATAAAAGGCAGAGTCTGTATCAAAAACATTCATCTGGGCACCGGCTTGAATGTAGCCGCGCAGGTTCATCGAATAGCCAGAT
The DNA here is from genome assembly GCA_964507215.1 of uncultured Chryseobacterium sp. Taxonomy (GTDB): domain Bacteria; phylum Bacteroidota; class Bacteroidia; order Flavobacteriales; family Schleiferiaceae; genus RFXV01. Next base: position 6,014 of record CAZDPF010000073.1, read on the forward strand.
CCGGCCAATTGAATTCCTTCGCCCGGTTCGTATTCGTACACATTGCTTTGGGCCTGAAGGCTTGCAGGAGCGAGCATGATCAAGCAACAGCCGAGCAAAAAGGAGAGGGCGCTCTTCATGACGGAATGGCTACAATTTGGCCTACCGCCGCCGATGGCCGCATCGACATCCCCTTGCAATACACCTGTTCAATTTCCATTTCCTCATTGATCACCACAAAATCAGCATCTGCACCAACGGCTATTCTCCCTTTGTGCCGGAGGCCAAGATTGGTAGCCGGATTAACAGTTATGGGTTTGATGGCTTCTGAGAGTGGAAGTCCGCCCTGCGTATGTAGTTTGAACGCCTGTTCTTTATTGGTGTGGATGGGTGCAGGGCGGGTTCCGATGACATTTCCGTTTTCATCATGGGCATCCAAACCAGCGTAACCATCGGTAGAGAAGGTCATTTTGTGGATGTCAACTCCCTGATCGAGCGCGTGGATGACAGAACGCCATGGGTCTGTGTACTTTGAGGCCCCAGTGGTGATGTCAATCATACCTCCGAGTTTGGCAAACGCTATGGCTTGCTCAAATAGCGCTTCGTAGCGCCCCACGTGGGTTGGACTGATATTTTCGATGGGGAACTCGTGTTCTTTAACAATGCGGAAGAGGGGGTCTAGTGCCGTTTTCTGTGCACCTAAATGCAAGTGGAGAATGCCTTTCTTTCCGCCTATTCTACCGGCCACACGCACATTTCGGAGCAGGCGCAGCAGTTCCAAATCGGTGGGATAGGATGAACGAATGTCTGCAATGGCCACTTTACAGCCCAAGACCTTGTCTATGAAGATCATATCATCTTGCAGACTTCCGGTAATATAAGTGGGTTCTAAGCCGTAATAGCCCGTAAACATATAGGCAGACATGCCCTCTTCTTCCAAGGCTTTTACCTTGGCATAAAGGCTTTTCACGCTGCGGGTGGAGCCATCGGTTCCTAAAAGGCCCACCGCTGTAGTAGTGCCGCACTCCATCAAATCTTCCAGTGGAATCTCGCTGGTCATAGAAGAAAAACCAGTTTTGCCTCCTGCACCTATCAAATGAATGTGCTGATCAATAAACCCTGGAAGCAAGCGCAATCCTTGTAAATCGATCTGGGGAAATCCATTCGTCGCTTGTTCACCTGCTTGGGCAATGGCCACTACCTTGCCGCCCCCCACCCAAACGTCGCAAATGCCCATGGCCTCAGGCGCATAAACCTCTGCATTTCGGAGGACGTAGAGAAGGGGTTCTCTGTTTTTCAAACGTTTGTCTCTCAGCATGGTAATGACTTATTGAAAAAAGTGAAGGAGGAACATACTCAAGGCCACCAAGGCCATAGGCACGGCATTGCGTTTGGCCAGTTGAAATGAGCTCACCCCTGCCAATTCGGCCACTGCAATGAGTACGCCCGAAACAGGAGAAGCCGTTCGTCCGATAGACGCCGCCATATTCATCGGAAGAATGAGCTGCACCGAAGGCAGTCCGAATTTCGCAGCGATTCCTGGCACCAACGGACCAAAAGCAAAGAAGGAGGCGTTGCCGCTGCCCATGAGAATGGAGGTGAAGAAGATGAGGGCTACCAGCAACATCCCGATGCCCACCATTCCCAATCCCAAGTGATTAGAAGCTTCTACCAAAGAATCGAGAAAGCCCAACGCAATCAATCCTTGGGCAAAAATGTCGGCGGCTATGATAAGCGTGACCACTGTTTTGAAGATGTTGGCCATGCCGGCCCAATACTCTTTCACCGAGGCCATCAGCGCTTTCAGATTGCGCCTACGCACCCCTTCAAAAAGGAATGCCACGGCAAAGCTGATGAACATGGCGGTGGTAGTATCCAGAACGATGGGCCTGCCGAACGGTTGAAAAAGCTCAGAGAACACAACCAAGAGCAGCAGCGGAAGTACGGGTAACAAGGCGTAGATCAAAGGGGCTTTCTCTTGTTTGTCTTTCACTGTTTCGGTTGGTTCCAGGGGCTTGTTGCGATCGCCCCGCACGTTCACGAGGTAAATACAAACAGCTGAGATCAAACTCAGCGGACCTACAAGCGGCAGTTGGTGTTGGATGAAATAAGTGACCATGTCTAGGCCTGCATTTTCCGCAGCACTGGCCGTGATGGCCGAAGCCGGTCCGATGCCAAAGGCCGTACAACTGCTGATCACCGCAGCCGCTGAAAGTTTGCTCACCCCCAGCTTTCGCAAAATGGGGAAAACCGATGCCATCAAGAGCAATGAGAGTCCGGCTGCCGACGGAATGGCCACAAAAAGGGCCTGACCGATCGGCAAAAAGGCGGCGGCGGCCAGTTGGGGCCTCGCCCTAAAGATGTGAAGGGGCTTAACGGCCAGCTCCACCAATACTTCAGAAGCCCCAATCTTGTCCATATAGGCCACAAATCCACCGATGGCCATGATCATTAAACCCACACCGGCCAGTGTACCCGAGAACGACTGCTTCACATAAGAAAACCAGTTGAAAACGGCCAAACCTGTGGGGGTCTTAACTTCCAAAACACCCGTACCAATCAGGTGGGCTACGGCTATCAACACCAAGCCCATCACCAATAGCACCGCATGGGGCGAATAGCCTTTGACGAGCAAAAAGCCCACGATCAGAATCCCCAAAATGGCGAATAGTAAGCCCAAAGGAAGTGGTTGGTGTTAGGTGAAGTTAGAAGGGAGACAAATCGCGTCGGGTGCCTGGAGAAAAGAGCAATGCGCTGTTGTCGCTGTGCTGCTCAAAGTCTCCGGTAATATCGGGGTTGCGGGTATAGCTTTCGTTCGGGTTGTCTGAAAGCGGTTCAATATCGAATTCAATTAAAACCGAGTCTGCCGCATTGGTCAATCGCATGCGATCGCCAGAGTTGTTGAGGTTGAGATCGCCGCTTGTTGAGGTTTGTATGATAGCATTGCCGAAACTGCCAGTGGGAGTTCCTCCTCCAAAGAGCACCAAAGCTTTACCGGAAGGCACTATGGTTCCGGCAGCAAAAGTGTGGTTCGGACTGCTGATCGCCCAATTTTCATCATCATAAACCTTATAACCACTCAAGTCAATGTCTTGAGAAGATGTATTGACGAACTCCAAAAACTCATCTTCTCTATGAACATAGGCTCCATCGCCATTGGCATCGCCATCAAGTCCGTTGTTGGAAGGATCATAGAGAATCTCGTTGAGAATTAGTCCGAATGACGAAGTCGCTCCGTCATTGTCTTCCAAATTCACACTCACACTGGAAGGATTTCCCAAGCGCGCACCGCTCATACTGGTAATGCGGACTATAATGAGTTCTGTTGCCTCTACATCAGTGTCTTCAAAACTGAAGAGGGTGACAAAGCCTGATTGATCTCCCGCGGCGATATTCACTTGTGAGTTATCTGAACCATAGTCTACGCCGTAAGTGGCGGTTCCTTCAAAGCTCAAGGAGACTACCACATTGGCTTCTGCAGGAATATCGAGGTCTACAATAATGCGCACCGAGTCTGCATTTTCTCCAATGGCCAAGCGATCTGCCCGAATGGAGGCCAGTGCATTTCCAGAGCCGATGCCGGTTACGTCTTCAGTTTCGCAAGACACCCAGCAGGCCACAGCGGCCATAAGCGGAAGGATTCTCTTCATAAAGCGGTTGAAATGGGTGGAAGCAATCAATGGTGAAGATGAATTCTGCGCACGAGTTCCCATCCATCTCCGTTGAGTTGCAACAAATAGAGTCCGTTGGGCCATGCACTTAGATCCAGTGAAGCATGCTGCACTTCGCCGTGCATAAGCACCCTACCATACGCATCCATCAGGCGCAATTGGGTGTGGTTGGGTAGGTTTTCCAGGTTGAAGATTCCATCGCTCGGATTGGGATACACTTTAATTTGGGCGTTTAGTATCTCTGAAAGACCGATGCCCTGGTTGGTGATGTTGATATCCACAAAATCAGCCAGATTGCTGCCATCGGTGGTAGCACCGGTTACGCGAACCGTTCCATTAGCCACGGCAGTGAGCAAACCCTGCGCATTCACGGTGGCCACACTGGCGTTGTCTACACTCCACGAAACCTGTTGATTGGCCGAAGCGGGTAAAATGATAGCCTCCATTTGCAAAGTTCCACCGCTGGTAGAAATACTGGTTTGTCCGCCCGCACCACCAACTGTAATACTGGTAGCCAAGGGCAGACAAATGCTGCAGCTTTGCCAGCAATAAGGATCGAGCACGGTATCGGCATTCAGCACAATACTGCGCATCCACGCCCCACCTACATTGGCGGCACAAGCTCCGGCACTGCTCAAATCTTCTGGCGTGCCATCGGCATAGAGGCGGTATTGTAAAGTGTCATCGGTAATGGTGAAAGTGGCTTCCCAGATATCATCGCCATCGGCATCAGAGAGCGCATCGCAGTTGGCACAGAAAGCATTGAAGTTGCCGGCCACAAACACTTGGCTCACGGCCATGCCCATTTGACCGAGATCAGCGCGGAAGGTCACGTCTTTGGGGGTAGGCGGACTAACCAAAACCGTGTCGAAAGGCGTTCCATCTATGCGGGTGCCCGGTGAGAATAGAATAGGTGTGTTGTCTCCGTGCTGTTCAAACGCACCGGAGATATCAGGGTTGCGGGTGTAGCTCTCGTTGGGATTGTTGGAGAGTGCATCTGAGTCGAAGCTGAGAATAGGCTGGCCGTTGCTGTCTTTGATGACAATTACCTCGCCGCTGTTGTTGAGGTTGAGGCCATCCGGACTAGAAGAAGCGGTGAGAACAATGGCCCCACCGAAATTGCCCGTAGGTGTGCCACCGCCAAAAACCACTAGCGCTCCGTTGGGGGGTACCAAAGTACCTGTTGGAACGGTATACTTCAATGAGCCGCTGGTGGTATCATCCCAAATTTGCAGTCCGCTCGCATCATAGTTGAAGCTGCCGGTATTGATGAACTCGATGAATGAGTCTTCTTCTTGATCATACACCCCATCGCCATTGGCATCGCCCTCTAAGGCGCTATTGGAAGGGTCATACAGTACTTCATTGATGATGAGTTGGGCTCTTGAGGAAAGACTCCAGAGAATGGCCAAGAGAAATAGGAGGCGCTGCATCATAACAAGGGGATTTTGCGAAGTCTAAGCACGCGCTTATTGCGGGCCAGTCTTCATACCAATCACACGCAATAAAGCAGACCAATTATCTACAGTGCAAAAGATCAAATAAGCGCACGAACGCTCTTGAAAGCCTGATCACCTCTTTATGGAGAATAAAAAAACCCCGCTCTTTCGAACGGGGCCTTGGCTAGATGGTTGGTTGGATAAATCGTTATTGCTTAACAATGCGCTCTTGGAAGACCTCCTGCTGATCGATCACTTGCAAGAGGTATACCCCTTGGGCGAGTTCGCGCATGTTGAAGACTTCTTCAGGAGTGCTTACACTGCGTTGAGCGATGCGTTTGCCGTTCATATCGATCAAGATCAGCTCGCTGCCCATAGGGGCGCGAACATAGAGCAGCTCTTCTGTGGGATTGGGATAGA
>CAZDPF010000074.1:0-4073 GCA_964507215.1 uncultured Chryseobacterium sp.
CCCCACCCCTCTTCACCTATCAAAACCAAGCCTGCACCTGTTCAAGTGACAGCGCAGGAACATCGAGTTTGTTCTTTTTTCTAAATCCGTTCAGCTGTTGGTGTACTTGGGTTGGCTTGAGCGCTTTCATCGCCGCCACACCACCAAACAGCGCGTTGATGGCTTCGCGCCAAGCTTCTGGAATACCCGCTTCTTCCAACTCCTCTGCACCCACTTTGGCAGCTGCTTTTTCAGGTCGCATCTGGGGGAAAAACAAGACCTCCTGAATACTGCTTTGACCGGTGAGCAACATGGTTAAACGGTCAATGCCAATACCCATTCCGGAGGTGGGTGGCATGCCAAATTCAAGGGCTCTTAAGAAATCATGGTCAATGAACATGGCTTCATCATCTCCCTTTTCGCTCAAGCGCAATTGCTCTTCAAAACGCATTCTTTGGTCGATGGGATCATTCAACTCTGTGTAAGCGTTGGCAATTTCCTTCCCATTGATCATCAATTCAAAACGTTCTGTGAGCTCCGGATTGTTCCGATGCCTTTTGCACAAAGGAGACATTTCTATCGGGTAGTCGGTGATGAAGGTAGGTTGAACGTAATGTGCTTCGCATTTCTCGCCAAACATTTCATCAATCAGTTTGCCTTTGCCCATGGTTTCATTCACCTCCAGGCCCATCGCAACACAAGCCGCTCGCAATTGGTCTTCGCTCTTTCCTTCAATGTCAAAACCAGTGTGGGTGAGTATGGCCTCACGCATGCTTACCCTTGGAAATGGTGCCTTGAAAGACAACTGCTTATCGCCAAATGCCACCTCCGTACGGCCCAAAGTTTTCAAGGCCACATATTCCAGCATCTGCTCGGTGAAATCCATCATCCAATGGTAGTCTTTGTAGGCTACATAGATTTCCATCACCGTAAATTCCGGATTGTGCGTGCGATCCATGCCCTCATTCCGGAAGTCTTTCGCAAATTCATACACGCCTTCAAAACCGCCTACAATTAAGCGCTTCAAATACAATTCATTGGCGATTCGCAAGTAAAGCGGAATATCAAGCGCATTGTGATGGGTGATGAAAGGTCTGGCAGCCGCACCTCCTGGAATGGGTTGAAGAATAGGCGTTTCTACCTCCAAATACCCGCGCTGGTTGAAAAACTCGCGCATGGCATTCATGATGCGGGTGCGCTGAATAAAGACCTGTTTCACCTGTGGATTCACCACCAAGTCTACATAGCGCATGCGATAGCGCAATTCAGGATCGGCAAAGGCATCGTGCACTTTGCCATCGGCATCGGTTTTCACGATAGGAAGCGGACGAAGGGCTTTGCTCAACACGGTGAGCTCACGCACCAAGACCGAAATCTCACCGGTTTGGGTGCGGAAAAGGGTGCCACTTACCCCAATAAAGTCGCCGATATCCAGCAACTTCTTGAAAACATCGTTGTAGAGACTTTTGTCTTCTCCGGTGCAAAGCTCATCTCGATTCACATACAACTGAATCCGACCTGTGCTGTCCATCAATTCAGCAAAAGACGCTTTGCCCATAATGCGCCGGCTCATCAGTCTACCAGCCATTTTTACAGCTACGCCATTCTCGGTCAGGCTGAGATCAGCATCTATCTGTTCGGCCGTATGGGAGCATTCGAAAGCAGCCGCCGGATAGGGTTCAATTCCCAAGCTACGGAGCTGTTGAAGGGCATCGCGGCGAAGTCTTTCCTGTTCGCTGAGCATAGTGTGAGGAGACATTTGAAAATGAGCGGCAAAGATAGCCACCTTGCCATCCTGTGGCTTGCATGTGGAAACAGTAGATTTGGACATTCTAAAATGACACCGCCTCATGGCCAGCATGAAGACTTTAATCAACGATTTTCCGCAACATCTTGCCCACGGACTACAGATTGCCAGCGAAGCCCAGTGGAAGAATCCGGGCAAGCGCTTTAAGGCCATTCTGATCACCGGTTTGGGAGGTTCAGGCATTGGGGGAAGCTTAGCCGCAGAATGGATGAGCGCCTATTCTTCTACACCTATCTTAGTCAATAAAGACTACTACCTGCCTGCTTGGGTTGATGAGCATGCTTTGGTAATTGCATGCAGCTATTCTGGCAACACCGAAGAAACGCTTTCGGCCATGCAACAGGCACTTGATCGCAAGGCTGAAGTGGCTGTGATCACCAGCGGGGGCAAAGTGAAGGAACTTGCCACCACCCATGGCTTAAATGCTTTTGTAGTTCCCGGTGGAAATCCTCCGCGTTCTATGATGGGCTATAGCATAACCGGACTGATGGCCTATTTAGAGTTTTATGGCTTAAACACCCCTGCTTGGCGCGATGCTTGGCATGAAGCCATCAGCAAGATGCAGTCTGAAAGAGATGCTTTCTACAATCAAGCCGAAACATACGCCCAGCAGCTCTTTGGAAAATACCCAGTGGTGTATGCTACGGATGGACTGGCAGCTTTGGCCGAGCGCATCAGGCAACAATTCAACGAGAACAGCAAAATGGTGGGCTGGTCAGCAGCCATCCCCGAAATGAACCACAATGAATTGGTGGGCTGGGCCGGAGGCAATGAATCTTTCGCAGTGGTGATGCTTCGCCACAGTGGAGAGTACGAGCGCAATGCCATTCGGGCCGAAATCAACAAAGACATTCTACGGAAACGTACGCCCCACCTTTTGGAGTGGCGTTCAGATGCCCAACATCCCATTGCTCAAGCGCTTTGTCTGAGCTATTTGGCAGACTGGACCTCCTACCACTTGTCTGAGCTGAACCAGGTAGACATTATGGACATCGATGTGATCGATTTCTTAAAGAGTGAATTAGGCAAGATTTGACCAAGCTTCCACAAGTTCATGTCATTGATCTCGGGCGTATTCCGTTTGGAGACGCTTGGAAGGTTCAAGAAAGCTATTTCCAACAACTGATTGATCGCAAAAAGCGCAATCGCGATCTGCCAATGGAAGAGCGAGAACCACTTGAACACTTCCTGCTGCTCTGCGAACATCCCCATGTTTATACCCTCGGAAGAAGTGGCAAACAGGCCCACCTGCTCATCAATGAAGAGCAACTGAAGGAAAAGGGCATTGAATTTTATCCCATCAATCGCGGTGGAGATATTACCTATCATGGCCCTGGGCAGATTGTAGGCTATCCCATCCTCGATTTAGAGGAATTCACCACCGATATACACGAGTATTTGAGAAGGCTGGAGGAAGTAATCATCAGAACGCTAGCCCAGTACAGCCTGAATGGTGAACGCTCTCCTGGGGAAACCGGAGTTTGGTTTGATGTGGGAAAGTCCCAAGCCCGAAAAGTTTGCGCCATGGGTATTAAAGCCTCTCGGTGGGTGACCATGCATGGATGGGCCTTAAATCATCAGGTAGACCTTCGGTATTTTGATTACATTGTTCCCTGTGGCATTGCCGATAAAGCGGTGGCCAGTTTGCAGCACGAATTGCAGGAAGTACCTTCTAGACAAGCGCTGCAAGAGCATCTGGTAAGTGCCTTTCAAGACGTTTTCAATTGTGCATGCCAATGGCAAAGAAATTCTTCCGAACCGCCTTTATCGCAGCACTGAGCATCAGTGCACTTCTTACGGTTCTAGTCTATCTCACAGATACTACCTACCTCATCAAGGGGGTGAAGAGCACCTATCTACAAGGGGTACAATCGCCTGAAATTGATGATCATGTACACTTTGATTTGCGCGAGGTTCCAGTGGGGAATCCGCAAGCCTTATTCGAAGCGCCGCAAAAAAATGCAATACCCTTGACAGAGGTATTAGAAAACACATTAACCCAAACCCGTTCAGTGGCTTTCTTGGTATTCTTGCGCGACAGTTTGGTACAAGAGCATTATTGGCAGGGCTTTGGAACTAGTTCTCATACCAATACCTTCTCGGCCAGTAAAACGGTGGTCACTTTGGCCGCTGAAAAAGCCATTGAAGAAGGCTACCTCTCTGGTTGGAATCAAAAAGTAAAAGAGCTGCTTCCAGAGCTGGAAGGCGAGTATGCCAATGAACTGGAGCTGCGCCATTTGAGCACCATGACCGCCGGCCTCGATTGGGATGAACATTATAGCAGTCC
>CAZDPF010000074.1:4173-11268 GCA_964507215.1 uncultured Chryseobacterium sp.
TTGGCTATGCACCAAGGCAACTGGCGTGGTCAGCAAATTCTCGATTCAGGCTTCTTCAAAATGGCCACAGAAGGATACCGCGCAGATTACTACGGCTATTCTTACTGGATTGACAACAACTCCCACGGTACAAAAGTGTTCTACATGCGCGGACGAGAAGGGCAGTACGTGATCTGTATACCCGAAAAGGACTTGGTCATTGTACGTTTGGGCTACCGCTATTCCCCCAACGGCAGTCCGCACAAAGATTGCTTTCATACCTACGTAGACGAAGTATTGAAAATGTACAATGAGCCAGCAGCGCCTTGATCAGCTAGACCTAACCAAAATTTTTTTCCTCGACATTGAAACGGTTTCCCAAGTTGCCCAATTCGGGGAATTGCAAGCCGAATGGCAACAGTTGTGGGAAGAGAAAACGCGCTGGCAGCGAAAAGAAGATATTTCTGCGGAAGAATACTACCCACAAAGGGCAGGAATCTTGGCAGAATTTGCCAAAGTGATCTGTGTATCCATCGGCTATTTTGAACGCGCAGATGGATACCCTAGAAAATTTCGCATCAAATCATTCGCCAGTAGAGACGAAGCTGAACTATTGCGCGATTTAAGTCAGGTGCTGCAGAAAGAGCACTACATTCTCTGCGCCCACAACGGCAAAGAATTCGATTTTCCGTTTTTGGCCAGGCGCTATGTGATTCATGGCATGGAGCTGCCCGAAGCACTGAATATGCACGGCAAGAAACCTTGGGAGATCCAACATCTCGATACCATGGAGCTCTGGAAATTTGGCGACTTCAAGCATTTCACCTCCTTAAAACTCTTGGCCGCTTGTTTCGGAATCCCAAGCCCGAAAGGGGATATAGATGGCAGTCAAGTAGGTCGTGTTTTCTGGGAAGACAATGACCTTGAACGCATTGTGCATTACTGCGAGCGTGACACGCTCACCGTTGCACAAGTAATGCTTCGAATGACGCGCAGACCGCTATTAGAAGAAGACGAGATTTTCTTTGTAGGATGAGCGAGCCGCTGTTGCAAATTGAAGAACTCAGCATTCGATTTGGCGACAATCCTGAAGTTCTTCAGGCACTCAGTTTATCGCTGAAAAAGGGGGAAACCCTAGGACTTGTTGGCGAATCTGGTTCAGGGAAATCGCTTTCTGCCTTAGCCATCATGGGTCTGCTTCCACCAAACGCCCAATGGACTGGCCGAATCAGCATGAAGATCGATGGGCACTGGCAAGACTGGAATGCCCTTTCCACTTCCAAAATGCGAGACATCAGAAGGCATCAACTGGCCATGGTGTTCCAAGAGCCTATGTCTGCCTTGAATCCAGTAATTCATTGTGGGTTACAAGTGATGGAAGGGCTTCCCAAAGACAAGGCCGCAGTTTTGGAGGTTTTTAGAAAAGTGCAGCTACCTGATCCCGAGCGAATTTTCATGGCCTTTCCGCATGAACTTTCGGGCGGACAAAGACAAAGGGTGGTGATCGCTATGGCGTTATTGCGCAATTCACCACTGCTTATCTGCGATGAACCTACCACCGCATTAGACGCAACTGTTCAGAAAGAGATTTTGGAACTGCTCAAGCAATTACAGCTCGAGTTTGGAATGGCGCTGCTCTTTATCTCGCACGATCTAGGCGTTATACGGCATCTGACTGATCGGTTGTTGGTGCTGAAAAGTGGACAAACCATTGAAACAGGCGAAACCGAAAGGGTTTTTAATCATCCAACCCAAAACTACACGCGCTCACTCATTCATAGTCGCCCTGCCCAACATGGTCGGGTTCATCGCCTACCAGAGCCTAGCGAATTGGCCCAGCAGCAATGGGTTGCACAAAAAGCCCAAGCAAAAGCTGAGAAAGTAGAAGTGCTGCGTGCAGACGCCTTGGTATTCCACTATCCAGGAAGTGCCAAGCGGGTATTACATGGAGTTGATTTTGCGCTGTACAAAGGACGAACCCTCGGACTTGTTGGCGAATCTGGTTCGGGCAAGTCTACCATTGGCAAATTGGTCTGTGGACTGATGAAGCCCAGTTCAGGAACCCTCAGCCTAGCTCATCGTCCACTTGTTTGGAACAAAGCAGATCGGCAGCGAATTCAAATGGTTTTTCAAGATCCCTATGCCAGTCTGAATCCGAGACTTACTGTTGGAGACGCCATTGCAGAACCGTTGATTTATCACCATAGGTGTTCGCGCAAGGAGGCCCAGTTCAAGGCGCGGGAATGGTTGGAGCGCATCGGTCTTTCGGCAGATTACTTCCATCGTTATCCGCATGCCTTTTCGGGTGGACAAAGGCAGCGGATTGTGATGGCCAGAGCACTGGTATTGCAGCCAGAAATATTGGTTTGCGATGAGTCGGTGGCTGCGTTGGATGTTCGTGTTCAAGCACGTATTCTCAACCTCTTGAAAGACTTACAAGATGAATATGGGTTTGCCTGCTTATTCATCTCGCACGATATGGCCGTAGTGCGATTCATCAGTGATGAAGTAGGTGTTTTAGAAAATGGCCGATTGGTTGAATACGGTTCTGTTGAGCAAGTGCTTGATCATCCTCACCATCCCTATACCCAGAAACTATTGCAAGCGGTGTATGAATGAGGCCTAGAAAATGAAATTGGCTCCAATAAAGATGACTCTTCCCATAATTGGGCCCCAAACCACAGTGGCATCAAAAGCTGCGCTTCCGGGTGTATTGGCTTCGAGAACAGGATTGTTCATTTTAAAATTGAGCAGGTTCTCTGTTCCAATGTAGAGCTCACGACGCCCCTCGTTCCAACTTTTCTTCACCTGCCCGTTCACCAAAATAAAAGATGGAGAGAATACATCGGTTTGCCCTTGCGCATTTATAGGAAGTCTTTTCGGTCCTACAAATTGGCTACTCAGGTCAAAGCCCCAAGCCTTTCTCGTTTCGTAGAACCAAGCAATGAAACCGCGATGCGCAGAAACGAAAGGATCTTGAATGCTGCCTATCAAATAGTCTGTTTGTGCCCAAGTGTATTTATAAGCCGCCCGAATACTCATGCGCCTTTTGACTTCATAATCGAGTTGGAGCATGGCGCTGTGCGAGCTGCTGTTTCCATTTAAATCGCTGATTACAAATTGAGTAGCGTTTACATATCGATCCACCACCAAGCGATTGGTAAAATGGGTGTAGAAGTAATCTGCCAATAGGGTGCCCTTTCTATAATTCAGTTTGAAGTCTTGCTGCCAGCTAATGCCGCTGTTCCAAGCTGCTTCGGCCCGAAGCCTTTGTTCAAAAAAGGGTTTATTCATTCCCGAATTGATTGTTCTGTTGGAGGCCAACAACTCTCCGTATTCCAGCCAAGGATGAGGCGAACGAAAGCCCAATCCGCTACTCGCTCGCAAAACACTGCCTTCCCAAGCTTGATAGCGCAAATGCAAACGCGGACTCAATCGGGTACCCAGCAAATTATGGGCATCTACACGCAGGCCCAAGAGTGCTGAAAATTTTTCAGTGGGACGAAGGTTTAACTCAGCAAAAGCGCCCGGGGTTTGTTCATTCTGCTGGCCTTCAAACTGCCCCTCAAAGTCTACCAACATCTTGTTATAGCGATCCCATATGTAGCTCAAACCTGCCTTCAGCGCCCATTTTTCCAAAGGGTCATCATGGTCAAACAGCAATTGCAAATGAGCACCGGTTTGATCAGCCTGAATAGACCGAATTCCATAAGGGCTTTCAAGGTTTTGAAAATGTATTTCACCAATCATTCCGATACTGTTGGCGGGTGATTCAGGAAATACTCTTCCTACTTTGGCAAAGAGCGATCCCCCTGGACTCTTGCGCGCAAATGCCCATCGATCGGTTCCATCATCATTCACCACATCGGCCATTTGTCCGCCTTCTTGCAAATCATCCACCCATCGAAAGCCAAACTGACTTTCCCAACCATCATCAAAAGAAGCCTTCCATCGGTGCAGTAAAGTGTAGAGATGTCCGGTGGGTAGATCCATGAACTCATCACCATTTCGATCGATTTCGAACGGAATCCAGCTTGCATGGAGGGAGGTGGCGGAAGACCAAACAGCGTTTACCGGATAAGCAGTGGTGTAATTGATTTCACTGCGGCCCATGGCATTGACGTATAAATTGAGGTGATTGCCCTTTTCGCCGAAAGGTTTGCGCAACTCCAAATTCAATTGCCCGGTCATACTTTCATGGCCATTGCTCACGCTACCTATTCCTTTAGACAGCTGCAGGCTTTCAATCCATGGTCCCGGAATGTAGGCCCATCCACGTCTTACTTGTATGCCACGTAAAAAAGGGATCAGTTCGATTTGGGTGGGGAGATATTGTCCATTCAAACCCAGCATTTCAATGGTACGCGTACCAGTAAGGGCGTCAGCAAAGCTCACATCGATGGATGGATTGTTTTCAAAACTTTCGCTGAGGTTGCAACAGGCGGCTCGGCGCAGCTCTTTTTGATTGATTTGAAATTCGAGGCCGGCACTTTTGTTAGACAATCGAATGGCCTCTTGGGCCTCTACCACTTCTACCTCTTGAATCACCAAAGGCTGCAAGTGAAGCTGCAGCGTAGCTTGACCACGAAAGCGCACTGTATCTGGCGAGAAACCAGCGAACTGGGCTTTTACCAAATCTCCCTTCTGCAAAGAAGGAAATAAAAAAAGTCCATTGATATTGGTGATCCCTTGGCCCTCGTCATTGATGGTTATAAAAGCACCTGACAAGCGCTCAGCTCCATCGGGGTAGTCGCCAAAAACCGTTAAGGGAATTTGAGAAAAGGCGGAAAACCCCAATGCCCAGCTACAGATGAAAAAGCAGTAACGAGCAGCGTTGTGCAACATTCAAGAAAAGGAGGTGGTAGTAGATTTGAACTAGCGATGGGCTTCGTGAACGGCAGGATCTCTGTACCTACAGCACATATCAACGCTATTGTAGTCTACTTCATTGGCCTTGCCCTTTTCGGTGTCATGACCAACCGCTTGAATTCGAGCGTGAACGCTATCTAAGGGTATTTCTTCAGGCTTGTAGACCAAAAAAAGCTCTTGCTTTTCTTTGTCCCATTCGCTGAACACCACGCCGGGTATGTCGGTTGCCTTTTCAATGCGTTCTTTGCACATGCCACAAACACCGGAAACTTGAAAGCGCGTTTCCACCTTTTTTTGGGCTTCCAATGGCAAGGCAACTAAGAGCATTCCAGCCAAAGCAAAAACAGAAAGACAGTATCTCATAGTGTCAAAGGTAAAACGATGTTTGGTATCCTAAATTCATTACTGAGTGCATGGGTTTTATGAATAAGTCATTGATTTGGAGAGCCGGATTGGTTCTAATTATTTTTTGCAGTGCATTTTATGCATCCTACAAGCTTTTTGTGCCGCCAGCGCCACCCCTGCCTTTCTATGATCCTGCAGATGTAAATCCGGATTTGGTAGATCCGTCATTGCGCGGAAGAGGCCGAGGTCATGTGATTGGTAACTTTCGTTTGAAAGACCAAACAGGTACGGAGGTGAGCCTTGAATTGGTCAAAGGCAAGGTGTATATGGCTGATTTCTTCTTCACCACCTGTCCTTCTATTTGCAAAGACATGGCGGCACAAAAAAGATGGCTGCAAGAAAATATGCGAGACCGGGAAGACTTTCTCATTCTTTCGCACTCTGTAATGCCCGAAGTAGACAGCGTGGCCGTTTTGGCCGAATATGCAGCCTTGAATCAAGCCATCCCTGGGAAATGGTTCCTACTCACCGGTAGCCGCGACAGCATTTATGCATTAGCACGTAGGTCTTATCTTGTTGCGAAAGAGCCTTCAGAAGGAGAGGAGCACGACTTCATTCACACGGAAAACTTTGTGTTGGTGGATCGGCGAGGTAGGATTCGTGGTTTCTATGATGGCACTTCGGCGGAAGCGGTTCAGCAATTGGCCATTGATGCCCGGCGATTGCTTGACACCAAGTACTAAAAACAGCTGACCACGCCGAAGCGTGGTCAACCTTGAGAAAAACTAAAACACAAAAGCGAAAAACTACTACGCGAGCTCTTCACCTCAAATATAGAAGATTATCTTTCCACTTCAACACTTTATGAACAATTGATGATGGATAAGCTACCCCAATCTGCTCCCCAAGATGAACTTCAGGTAGCCTTGTTGCAGATCAATCTGAAATGGGAAGACCCCTCCGCCAATTTCCATCGCATAGCGGATTTCCTCCAGCAGCTTTCTCCCCATACTGACTTGGTATTGCTCCCGGAGATGTTCAGCACAGGCTTTACCATGAACCCAGATGAATTGGGTGGTTTCAACGCCCTTGAAGGCGTAAAGCAAATGCGCAAATGGTCAATGGAGCACGCCTTCGCGATTGGGGGAAGTTTATGCATAGAAGAAAACGGAAAGTTTTTCAATCGCCTATTTGTTTTTTATCAAGGCGAAGAGTTGGTTCAATACGATAAGCGACATCTGTTTTCTTTGGCAGGGGAGGAAAAAGTTTATACTCCCGGTAATTCGTTGGCGCTATTGAAATTGAAGGGATGGAAAATTTGTCCGCTCATCTGCTATGATTTACGCTTTCCGGTTTGGAGCAGGAATGCGGATGATGTAGATCTTTATTTATATGTGGCCAATTGGCCGGAAAGGCGCATACAGGCGTGGGAAAAATTGCTCCAGGCACGAGCCATTGAAAATATGGCCTATGTAGCCGGGGTGAATAGAGTGGGAGAAGATGGCCATGGCATAGCGCACAATGGCGCCAGTCAAATAATAGATCCCTTGGGTGAAGTCATACTGCGCCAAGCAGACCACCGCGAAGGTTGGATCAGCGCAACACTTTCCTGGTCAACACAGCAGGCGCTAAGAGCTCGATTTGGTTTTCTCAAAGACCGAGACCGCTTTACTCTTCAGCTTTAGTTTCTTTTTCACGCAGGCCGTAGTCTTCCGTTCGAACCCTCCACACACTTTCTACCTCCCAATTGGCCTTTAGGGTGATCATCTCGTCATAAAAAAACATGCGTTCCGCTTGTTTTCGCTCGAGCCAATTGCCTGGACTCCATTCTTGATCGCCATCCAAATCTTCCAAAAGCCGTAAGAAAATAAAACCCAAGAACGATGAAGACGCTCAAGCTAT
>CAZDPF010000075.1:0-11251 GCA_964507215.1 uncultured Chryseobacterium sp.
CTTGTTTCTGATTCCTGCTTGGATAATTCTAACCTCCCCAACCATCCAAACCCCAAGGAAGATGACAGATTAGAGATGCCAGACAACAGATTGTCTGGTCATGCCTGAAAAAAGTTGACACCTTGTCTGGCATCTGGCCTCTGGCTTCTGGCCTCTAGCTTCTGGAATCCTTCTCTAATTTCTCACTTCTGTTAGCTAACCGAACCAATCTTACTCCCCACAAAAATCTTGTGACCCGTAAAAGGAAGGCTACAAAAAGGAATTTCTTTATGTAAGCCTTGAACGACCTATCCTCTGGAAATATTGGAAGATCAAAGCCAACAGCACCAAAACCCCGCATCCAATCACATTGTACCAGAGGTATTCTACCTGCAACTGATTGAAATAGGGCCAGTTTTTTACTCTTCCAAAGTGGATTAACAAGACCACTGCCTCTGCCAATAATGCGGCCCAGAAAACGGCAGAAGAACCAATTCTCTTGAGGAAAAAGGCCACGAGAAACACGCCGAGAATGGTTCCATAAAACAGTGAGCCCAAAAGGTTGACCATTTCAATGAGGTTGTCAAACAATCGAGCCGCCCAAGCAAATCCAATAGCGAGTAGCCCCCAAGCCACAGTCATCCACTTCCCTACGGTCAAAACTGCTGTGTCTTCATTTTCAGAACCCGACAAACGTTTATAGAAATCAACCAAAGTGGTACTAGACAAGGCACTGAGTTCACCACTGGTACTGCTCATAGCCGCACTGAGAATAACGGCCAACAACAAACCAATGAGTCCGTGGGGCAGGTAATTCAGCACAAAATGGAGAAAGACATAATTGGTGTCTTTCACGTCTTGGTCTGGACGAATTTCGGCAATGAGGGCTCTGGTTTGGTTGCGAAGCTCATGCTCCATGGCTTCGGCACGAGCGAGATCTTCTCGGGCGCGTTCTTTGGCCAAAGGATCTCCACGGCGCATGCTCTCTACAAAGAGCTCTGCATTCATTCGTAGACTGTTGTGATTGTCTACAAAGGCCGACTCAAGGGCGAATATCTCTTCCACCTTATCGGAATTCCTCACGGCAGAAAGTCCTTCTTCATTGAAATGAATAGGTGGTCTTTCAAAGAGATAGAACACATAAATCAATACGCCGATGAGCAAAATACTGAACTGCATGGGCACCTTAATCAAGGCGTTAAACAAGAGTCCCAGTCTGCTCTCCTTGGCTGATCGTCCGCCCAAATAGCGTTGCACCTGACTTTGGTCGGTGCCGAAATAACTCAAAGCCAAAAAGAGTCCGCCTGTAAGGCCAGACCAAAGGGTATAGCGCTCGTTAAAGTCAAATCCAGTGTCAATGGCCTGCATCCTCCCCCCTCTTCCGGCCAAGCTGAGCGCTTCATTCAGGCTTACATCCTCAAACAGATACGCCATTAAAATAGCTCCGGCCAGAAACATGCCCCCCAGAATGACGGCCATCTGCCATCTTTGGGTAATACTCACGGCTTTGCTACCTCCACTTACGGTGTAAAGAATCACCAAACCGCCCACGCCAATAATGGTCAAATTGAGGTTCCAACCCAAGATGGTACTCAGAATAATAGCAGGTGCATAAATGGTCAGTCCCGCTGCCAGTCCGCGCTGCACCAAAAAGAGCAAGGCCGTGAATAAACGCACGCGTAAATCGAAGCGCTGTTCGAGGTATTCATAGGCTGTATAGACCTTAAGGCGATAGTAAATGGGAATAAAGAACTTACTAATCAACACTATGGCGATGGGCATGCCGAAGTAAAATTGTACAAAACGCAAACCGCTTTCATAACCCAAGCCGGGGGCACTCAGGAAGGTAATGGCCGATGCCTGCGTGGCCATTACGCCTAAGCCAATACTCAACCAACCCATTTCATTGCCACTGCGGAGGTACTGATCAATGGTTTGCTTCCGTCTGGTTTGGAAGACGCCAGCAGCGGCAATTGCCAGAAGGGTTAATGAGAGAACGAGCCAGTCAATCCAGATCATGCGTGGGTATAAAATAGACTGAGCAGGTAGTAGAAAATGATCTGCAACAGCAAGAAAGCCAACACCAAGCTGTGCAAACTGTTCCAATTGCGCAATGGAGAGAAAGGCTTAGGGCTCATAGCAAATCATATTGGCCAATAGGCGATACGCGCCAGGTACAGCGGCCGGCAATTGGCGAAAGAAAGAAATACCGGTGTACATAAAGCTTCCTTCTCCATAATGGGCTACAATTAAACCGCCCAAACGTGGAGGCTCGCCCACATCGTGCCAACTGATAAGAGGCTGATAAGCTGCATCCAACCCCTCCGTATCAGCGAAATACAATCCGCGCTCTTGCACCCATCCATCAAAATCTTTCATGCTCAACACATTGGGCCGTTTAAAAACCCCATGGGTAGGGTCTATCCATTTGGGAACTGCCTGTTCTTCACTCACCCGATCGCGACTGAGCTTCATGGGGTATGGACCAAAGGAATCGAGTTTCAAATCGCGACTCAAGGTGTTGTACTGCACAATATAATTGCCGCCTTCCTCTACATATTCCATTAAACGGTCTTGTACAGCGGGCAACCACTCATTGGTATTGTACGCACGAATGCCGGCTACAATGGCGAGGTACTGATCGAGTGAGCCATTGCGGATGGCCTGTTCATCAAGCATTTCCACTTCAAAGCCCATTCTGCGCAAGGCCTCTGGCACTTCATCACCAGCTCCTTCAATATATCCTACAACACCTTGATCAATCACAATGGGGGCATTGGCCAATGGCAACTGACTGGGCAAGAACAATACTTCTTGTACAATGTGCGGGTAATGGATTTCCAAAGCAGAGCGAAGCAGCTCTTGGGTGCCTTCTAAAACCGGACGAAGACTTCCAGTGGAAGTTTGGGAGGGGGGAAAGAGGGTAATAGCCACCCTTTGTTCTCCGCCGGCTTCGCTGATATCGATGGGTATGAAGGCAGGCTTCACCGTCCAGCCTTCTGGCATATCAAATCGAAGATTGTCGCTGAAGGAAGCTTTCCAAGCCTTCACGGTGAGTGCAATTTCCACCGCCTTGCCAGTGGTGACCAAACTGGAGGTAGCAAAATTGACCGTGACTTCAGGAGAAACAATCAGGGGACGTGTCAATTCTCCATCCACTCGGTCAGTCCATTTGTATTGCAGTCCATTCTTGATGGTGAAGGGTTTTCCTTCATAGCTAAAAGTGGTAGCTACAAAGGGCTGCACAGGATTCTGCGGAAATCCGATTAACGAATCTGGTACCTGAAAAAGAGCTTCAAAAGGCGACTCCAACCAATACGGATTGGTCGTTTGGGCACAAAGAAGTTCGTGGCTTTGGGTGAAGGTTTGATCGCAAACTAGTTGGGCGCCTACCGCTTCAGATTGTCCGTTCCACGAAACACTTTCTAATCGAACGGGATAAGTGAGCCTCAAGAGGCATTCTAATTGCGCGTTGATGGTTTCTCCTTTTGCGGCAAACCAATTGGGCCCATTCACTTCAACGTAAATCCCCAATATACCGGCTATAATACGGTCTACTTTCTCTGCGGTTGCCCGATCGATGACTTGTTCTTTGTAAAGAAAAAGCTGCCGAATGGCCTCTTCTCTTTGTCCGTACAAGAGCTGTGTGGCGGCGGTCTCCAAAGGGGAAGCCAGTTCCAGATCGTTTTGCGGTTCGGGGAAAAGAGAAGAAAAAAAGTTGTTTCTGCCTTTTCGAAATTCGAGGTATTCCTTCATCTCTCCTCTCGCCATGGGGATGCCGAAACCTTGGCTTTTATGCATGCTCCGGCTCATTGATGCCAATTCATTGCATGACTTTCCCAAGATAGGATCATAGCCTCCAACTTCTACTTCAACTATGCTTGGATCGGTCAATGTTTTGTTGGGCAGCTCTTTGTCCCACCAACTGCTGGCATTCCAGTACAAGGCTTCAGCTTGCCAGAGCGAAACCTTAGCCAATTGCTCGGGAAAGGCATTGGGATCATTGCTGAGATCGAAGGCTTCTTCAGCTAAAATGGCGCTGGCAGTATGATGGCCATGACCCCCTCTGCCATCGGGTGGAAAGCGGGTGATGATGATTTGTGGTTGGAACTTTCGGATGACATACACCACATCGGCGAGAACCGCTTCTTTGCCCCAAAAAGCGAAAGTTTCTTCAGGATTCTTGCTGTAGCCGAAATCTACTGCACGAGAAAAAAACTGGGTTCCTCCATCTATTTTCCGTGCTTCAATAAGTTCTTGGGTACGAATGAACCCGAGGGGAGCACCCAATTCAGGGCCGATGAGATTCTGGCCACCATCGCCACGGGTCAAAGAGAGGTAAGCTGTTTGGGCCGCTGCCCCATGAGTTAGCCAAGCAATTAAACGGGTGTTCTCATCATCTGGATGGGCGGCAATGTACAGTACGCGCTTTTGCTTCTCAAGGCTGCGTATTTCCTGAAGCAAATCAGTGAGACTGGTAGGTATAGTCTGGGCTATAAGGCTGGCAGTCCATGCCAAGCAAACAATGAAAAAGAGACGTTGGAGCATAAGGCAAACTTACAGGCTGTAAAGGAAAAGCAAATGGCCGCCAACCATATCCTATTTTTAACGTTTACTTAGCACGGAAAAACCTAAGATTCATGCGAAACCACTACTTGTTGTTGGGCATTCTATGGCTGTCTTTCTTCGGACTGCAAGGCCAAGAAACACTGAAACTCAAGACCATTGAAGGGGTGTATCACTTCTCCAAGGGTGAATTTCAAGGCTTGACTAATGGTGCAAGCAGCTTCGACGCCAGCTCTCAACATTTCTTTGGCGTGTTACATTATTCTGCTGTACCCACAGATGAAGAGGTGCAAAGGCTAAAAGCTGCAGGAGTGTCTTTTGACTTTGTATTGCCTGAAAGAGCCTATTTGGTGAGTTTCCCCATTTCAGCTGCCGCTGCGGTACAACAAAGTACTGCTGCCGCCTTTTACGCACTTCCGCCATCCAGCAGGCTGAGCCATCGCTTGCGAACCAAAGATTTCCCCGAGTGGATGTGGGTAGAAGATGGCAAAGCAGAATTGCAACTGCAGATTTTTCGCAATGCCCAATGGAAGACACAATTAGCGCGCATCAGTCAAGTAGGTTTCACCATTGTTGAAGCTGACCAGGCATCGGGAACGGCAATCGTTCGTGGCTTTTTGCCCAAGTTTGATGATTTGATGGCGCTTCCTTTTGTGCAATACGCCATGGAAGCCGATGCCCCCGCTGAACCTGAAAATGTTATCGGACGTGCCAGCCACAGGGTAACTGCTGTACAACAGGCCCATCCTTCTTATGATGGACGAGGAGTAATAGTTGGTCTCGGTGATGACGGCTCCATCGGGCCGCATATTGATTACCAAGGTCGAATTCTATTGAACAAAGCCGGAGCCAGTCAGGGCAATCACGGCGACCACGTAGCAGGAACCATCTTCGGTGCCGGAAATAAAGATCCGCGCGGTAGAGGCATGGCACCTGGCGCAGAAATGATCTATTATTCTTACCCCGATAACCTCACAGATATTGACCAAGATTACCTGCAGTTAGGGGTGCGCATTACTTCCTCTTCCTACTCCAATGGCTGCAATGCAGGCTATACCACATTCACCAACAACATGGACCAAGATGCTATTCAGCATCGGTCATTATTGCATGTGTTCTCAGCAGGCAACAACGGAACTTCCAATTGCGGTTATGGAGCCGGATCAGGTTGGGGCAACATCACCGGAGGCCACAAGGCGGGTAAAAACGTGATTGCTGTAGCCAATCTGACCAATACCGATGACATTGCCAGCAGTTCCAGTAGGGGTCCTGCTTCCGATGGAAGAATCAAACCCGAAGTGTCTGCCATTGGCACCGATGTGTATTCAACCATTGAAAACAATCAATACGCTCAATTCACCGGCACCTCCATGGCTTGTCCGGGTGTTTCCGGTGTGCTCTCAGTGATGTACAGCGCCTACCAACAAACCCATGCCAATGCTGATCCGGCGGGTGGTTTGATGAAAGCCATTCTTATGAATTCTTCTGATGATTTGGGCAATCCGGGTCCCGACTTTATTTACGGATTCGGACGGGTAAATGCCCGTAGGGCCGTTGAAGTTATAGAGAACAATCAGTGGTTCAATGATACAGTGACCCATGGTCAATCGGTGAGCTATAACTTGAGTGTTCCAGCAGGAGTATCGAATGTAAAAGTGATGCTATACTGGGTAGATCCAGCTGCTAGCCCTACTGCTCAAACCGCCTTGGTCAACAATCTCGACCTCGACATGCTTACACCAGATGGGGTGAGCGTGCTTCCATGGGTACTTGATCCAACCCCTACCGTTGCCAGCTTGAACAGCAATGCGGTTCGCGCGGTAGACTCGCTCAACAATATGGAGCAAATTTCTTGGAGCAATCCCAACCCTGGGAATTACACCCTCAATGTAAATGCAGTCAACATACCCTTGGGTAGCCAAGAGTTCTTCATCACCTACGAGTTTATTAGCGATGGAATTGTGATTGATTATCCCTCAGGTGGAGAAAGCTTTGTGCCTTTCCAATCAGAAATTCTTCGCTGGAATGCGCCTCAAGGCAACGGCAACTACACCGTAGAATTCACGCCTGATGATGGTCAAAATTGGTTTACGCTGAGCAGTACTGTTTCTGCCAATGACCGGTTGTATAGCTGGGGCGGGGCCCCTCTTATGGTAACCAGTGAGGCACGCATCCGGATTAGTCAGGGCGGACAAAGCACCACCAGTGAAAAGTTCAACATCATTCCGCGGCCGGGCAACATCACGGTAGTTACCGCTTGTCCGGATAGTATGTTGCTTACTTGGAATGTGGTCAACGGCGCCACTCATTATGATGTACTCATTTTGGGCAATCGCTACATGGACAGTGTGATCACCGTAGACACCAATTACGCTATTATTGGTCAGCCCATTATTCCAATGAATGAGCAGTGGATCAGTGTGCGAGCCAGAAGAGATTCCACCATCGTAGGCCAACGCGCCGAAGCGATATTCAAACCAGCAGGAACCATCAACTGCAACATACAGTATGATCTCAGTATGGTGGAGATTCTCAGTCCGGGCATTGGCTTACAAGATTGTCAGTCCCCATTGTACCCCAAACTGCGCATTCGCAATGATGGTGTACAAGCCGCCTACAACTTTACCGCATGGGCCAATTACAGCGGCCCCTTGGGTTCAGGCAACCAAAGTTTATTGGTAACTGATACTGTGCTTCCGGGCCAAACCATAGATGTAGCCCTCAGCAATCCTTGGACTTTGAATAGCTCGTTGTATACTATTGAAGGTGCCGTGGTATATGCACTGGATGGCAATCCTTTCAATGACAGTGCGAGTACCCAGGTATTGATTTCTTTCTCATCTGGCATTCGTCCATTCCCCTATTCCAATGACCTCGACAGTTGGTTCAACTGCGCCACCAGCGCTGATTGTGGCAATACTTCTTGTGCATTGCCCGATGGCTTTCAAAACCTATCCAACGGAATTATTGGTGGTGACGACATCGATTGGCGCACCAATAGCGGTACAACCGCTTCGGCCAATACAGGCCCATCCGCCGACTACAGCACGGGAACCACTTCTGGTAAATATCTCTATCTAGAGGCTTCGAACTGTTTCGGACAAGAAGCCATTCTGACCAGTCCTTGTATCGACCTCAGTGGAGCTAGTCTGCCTGTGTTCAAATTCTGGTACCATATGTACGGTGCGGCCGTTGGTGAATTGCATGTAGATGTAATGGCCGGTGGCTTGGTTTATCCTGATGTGGTGCCGCCTGTAGTGGGGAACCAAGGCAATCAGTGGTGGCCATTGGAAGTGGCTTTGGGCAATTTTACCGGACAAATCATCAACATTAGAATTCGCGGGATTACCGGAAACGACTTCACTAGTGACATCGCTATCGATCATTTTGAGTGGACCGAAGTGAATTCGCCTCCTGTGGTGAGCTTCAATCCCACCAATGTGAACGCATGTGTAGGCCAAGAAGTAGCCTTCATTGACCTCAGCTCCAACGGCCCAAGCCAATGGGAATGGAAATTCTTCCCCAACACCGTGAGCTTTGTAAATGGCACCAATGCCAACAGCCAAAATCCAAGCGTACAGTTCAATGGATTTGGCGCTTACAGTGTTCGCTTGATCGCTACCAATGCATTTGGGGTTGACTCGGTGGAGGTGCTCAATGCCGTCAACATCCTTGCGCCTGCCAACGTAGCCCTAACAGAAGACTTCGAAAATCTGGCAGGAGGATTTCCCCCCGCAGGATTTAGCCTTCAAAACCCAGACAACAGCGACACTTGGGAACGGGTACTCGTAGGATCCGATTTCAGCGGCCAAAGCGGAAGAGCGATCACCGTGAACAACTTCAACTATAACGCCAGCGGACAAGAAGATCGATTGGTCTCTCCAGAGATACAGATGCCCAATAGTGGCAATATCTACCTCCGATGGGATATTGCCTACGCCTATTATTCTGCTACTTTTTCTGATGGCTTTGAAGTGCGCCTGAGCACAGATTGCGGACAGACCTTCAACCAAGTGTTGTACAGTCAAAGTGGAATGGCTTTGGCTACAGCGGGCGCCCAAACCACCAATTGGTCGCCCACAAATGCCACTGACTGGCGCCGAGACAGCGTTTCATTGAACAATTGGCTAGGCCAAAGCATCCGCATTGCTTTAGTCAATATCAATGGCTATGGCAACAACCTCTTTATTGACAACTTCAAAGTGTATGAACCAGGAGTATTGGCGCCTATATCTGCTACTTTCACCCAAAGCGATACCAATATATGCTCTGGAACAACCGTTGTTTTCTCGGTTTCCAATAGCCAAGCTGGTGTGGGGTATAGTTGGAATTTTGGAAGTGGAGCCGTTCCGGCTACTGCACAAGGCGTTGGACCACATTCTGTGACCTACACCAACGGTGGCGTTAAAACGGTGAATCTTACCGCTTCCAATACAGGCGGACAAGCCCAAGCAGTGAGCACTGTCAATGTCACCCAGTCTCCCCTTGCCGACTTCATCTTCAGCCAAGGAGCCACCTATTTGGATTGGATTTTCACCAGTACCTCTTTGGGCAACAACCTCACTTATGATTGGGACTTTGGAGATGGCAATGGCAGCAACGGACAGAATCCTAGTCATAGTTATGCCACCGCAGGCAGCTATGTAGTGCAACTGACTACCTCTAGCAACTGTGGATCAAGCACTACTACTGACACTATTTTGGTAAGCGGCATTGGCCTCAATGAGGCCATGGCAGCACAATGGAGCGTGTATCCCAATCCGGCAAGTACCGAAATCACCGTTGCCTTTGGGTCTATCAATGAAGTCAATCAATTGAGCATACTCGATTTACAAGGCCGCGTGTTAAAAGTGATGCACATTGATCGCAATGCACGAAGTGCACAAATTGCGCTTGATGGATGGGCAAGTGGGGTGTATCTCTTAGAGTTGAAAAGCCCCCAAGGAGTTTCCTACCATCGCTTTCAAAAGGAATAATTCTTTATAGCCGAGTAGGAAAAGTAAGAAGCCGTCTCATCACTGGGGCGGCTTCTTTTATTTGGTCATTTCCTTCATCAAAAAAAAAGGGGCCGAAGCCCCCGTTTCAACCAGCCCATGCAGCTAGCTGCGTCCCTACACCTGCTGCCTATTGGAGGATCAGCAAATTCTCGTTGCGGTAACCGCTGTTGTCTTTGTACCAGTCTTTGTACTGTTCACCGGAAGCCATTCCCCACTGAACGAAATGATTGTAGGCTTGATCAATACGTACTTTCTCTTGAGGATAACGGAAGATGTGTGCAACATCCAATGCCCAAGGTACATTGTTGGCATCGCGGTAGTAGCGACCTTGAGCCGGATTGGAATTGTCGTCTTGCATGCCAAACAACTGCAGATCAGCCAAACTGCTCGGTGTTCCATCAGCCATGTGGATCTCTTGGCCGCGCTGTCCATCTACGAAGATGAAGCCATTCTCAGGCGTGATGCTCAGGTCAGCAATGGGCTCTGTAAATTGAATCACGATGTTCAAAGTGTCGCCTACACTTACAGGGTAGTTGGGATCTGTGTTGATATATGCTCCGCCGCTATGAGGAATGACGTCAAAAGCACTTTCAAAGACAATAATGGTGGGTATGCTTTGGCCGATTTCCAAACCTTTGGCATCTCTTCCTGTTAAACCACGGCTGTGGTTGCCACCTGTTACAGAAGCGATCAATGCCGGATCAATGGCCAATTGAAAACCGAATCCATTGCTGTAGGAGGCGCCTACTGCACGTACTACAAACTTGGCCTCGAGGCGCACCAGCTCATTGGCCGCATTGCGCATTTGCACATAACGATAACCTACTACCAAGTCGTTGAAGTCATAGTCGCCTTCACCGGGCCACATATCTTCAAAAGCCATGCTGCCAAAACCCAATTCAGAAGGGGTGAATTCATCAAAAGCCACTTCCGGATCAGTGGGGTGATCGTCTAGCTCATCGCAGATGCCGTCATTGTCTTGGTCGCCGCTGCAGATGCTGTTACCATTGCTGACCACTGAACCCAAGTCATTGATAGTCATGGGGAAGGTCTTTACAATTTGGAAGGAACCATCTGCCGGATCCATCTTCAATAGTTTGGAATTGCCCTCATTGGTGCAAGCATAGAGGAAGCTGTTGCGGTCATAACCAAGGGAAGTGAGTTGATAGGGCATGTTCTCTGCACTCAAGCGGCTGGCGGTGATCACATTTCCTGAGGTGGGGAAGGTCAACTCATACAAGCCAGAGAAGCAGGCCAGGTAGCGCTTGCCATTGGGAGGAAAGGCCAAATCGCCACCATTCGCATTGTTTACAATACCCGAGATGCTGTAAGTCTTTACGGTGTTCCCTGAAATAGGATCTACTTCGTGTACAGTTTTGCCATTGGAAATAAAGAGGTGACCGCTATTGTGGTCATACTCCATCCGGGGATAGTCGCTATTGAACGGATTGGGATTCACATTGGAAACGCTGTGAGTAGCTGTGGCAATGTCATAGACATACATATTGAGCTTGTTGTGATAGTAGACCTTATCAGCCACGGTATCAACAGCGCAGGCAATGGTTCCTGCCACCAGATCGGGGAGATCATTCGTGCTGAAGTCATTGAGGTCGATAGTGAAAAAGTCTTTCTGGCTGTTGACCGCATATAACACATTGGTAGGATTGGCAGGAGCTACCGTCTGGCCTTTGCGATAAACATTGTAGTCG
>CAZDPF010000076.1:0-10993 GCA_964507215.1 uncultured Chryseobacterium sp.
CCAAACAGGGCCATCGCCAGTCCAATGAAAAAGGTAATGCTGCTGAGTATAAAGTCGGGATGGCTCAGGAGCAAGAGGGCCAGAAAGGTCATCAAAAGGGCGGTCGTCATTTTAGCTCTCCATGCTGCTTGAGCTGCTCGCCTCCATCGAAAGGCCATACTGAACGTACTGATAGCGTTGAATAACAGCCATAAGGCCAAAATGATGGAAAGAAAACTGGAGAGCCATTGCGGAAAAAGGAGTAGCGACAGGCCGATAAGCGCATCGCTCAATGATCTCCACAAGGCCGTCTTCCCTTGCGGCAGACTTCTGTTGGGCCAAGCTGCCCAAGCGCGCATCCCACCAGAAAGCAAAATGAGCAACCCAATTACTTGGAGGAACAGATCAGTAAGCGATTCTGAAGACAGCATGAGAAAAATACCGCCTGCGAAGAACAGCACTCCACGCAGTAAGAAAACAGTCTTGTTATTCATAGGAGGCTAAATCTATTGCGTATCCTTGGGAATAACAGGTATCAAACCGCGCTCGTCTAAAAACCGCTTGGCCAAGGAAAGCGGCCGCATCAGTGAGCGCTTCTTGTGGTAGTGCCCATGCATTCTGGTTAAAATAGTATTCAAAAAAGTGAGGGTTTCTTGCTGATGCGGTCCTTTGTTGAGCATGACCGCCTCAGCGCGCACAGCCATGGCCGCATCGGTGATTTCCGGCCTACTGGGCAGTCCTTTCTTCACCATTTTCTCCAAGACTTGGGTGGCCCATACCACGGGAATGCCAGCGGCTTCGCACAGCCAAAGCACTTCCTCTTGCACTTCCGACAACCGATCAAAGCCCATCGACAGGCCGAGATCGCCGCGGGCAATCATCACGCCCACATTCTGATGACGCATCAACTCGAAAAGAATATCGGGAAAATGCCTGAAAGCCTCGGGCGTTTCCAACTTGATCATCAAACCGGTATTGGGCGCGTGCTGCCGCAACATCCGGCGGAGCTCTGTGATGTCTTGGATGCGGTTCACGAAACTCAATCCGAAGATATCGGCCACGCCAGACAGCATTTCCACATGAAGCCGATCTTCTTGGGTTAAGGCCGGAAACTCACTGGCGAGCGCAGGAATGTTAATGCCGGCATCTACCTTGATTCTCACCCACTCTACCTCGGTAAAGTGCAACTCAATAAGGGCCCTCCCCTGGGCCTTCTCTACCACCTTGCCACGCGCAATGCCATCATCAAAATGCACCTCTTGTCCAACGGCCAAAAAATTGACCAAATCCGGAATGGCCGGTTGCATCCACCACCTGGCCGGCCCCCATTGCCTTTCTTCTGCCAGATGATTGGCCATCACCACGTAGTGACCGCAAGACAGTTTGGCCCGTTCTTTCTCTTTTCCCTTTCGGTTTTGGATGGAGGCAATGCGCAATTTTGGTCCGGAGAGATCAAAATAAATCGCACAATTGCGCTGCTTTAGCGCAGCCACCTCCCACACCTGATGGGCCATCTTCATCCAAATTTCTGGCGCATCATGTCCGCAGTTGATCCGGGCGATCTGCATACCGGCCTCCATCAAAGAGGCGATATAACCTCCTTCATCAGCAAAGCGTTGGGCGCTCAAGGTGACCGTCACGAGCGGGAAAGACGCGTCTACTTTGAAATGCCGAGTGGCATTCTGCTGCAACCTTTGGGAAGCTGCATCATACTGCACCACCTGCTCTTCCGTTTCATTGCCTTCCAGCCATTGTAAAACCGCTTTCACATTGCCATAGGTATCAGATTCTGCAAAACGAAGGGCCGACAGACCGCGGTCTGATAAATAGCGCTGCAATTCCAGAATATCTTGGCTGCGCAAAGCGAGGTAATACAAAAGATTGCGTGCGCCTTCTCTGTAGTGAGGATGAACATCTTGTATTCTACTCAGGTTCTTCTCCTCTGCTTCACGCATGTTGTGCAAGAGACGATTGAGCTGCACCAAGGCCGCATCGCGATTCATGACCGGGAGATTTTGCTTTCAAAGTTCGTGGGAGATCAGGCGGCAGAAGCTGATATTTGACAGCATGCAAGAAGGAGGGTACCCTTTGGCCGTTGTTTGCGGTTTGATCAGCAACGAGCAAGGGGAAATACTGATCGCCCGAAAAAAGGTGGGTAAATCCTTGGCCGGAATGTGGGAGTTTCCCGGGGGGAAAATTGAAGCGGAAAGTCCGGAAGAAGCGCTTATTCGGGAGCTTCGGGAAGAACTGGGAATGGAAATAGGCACGCCCACTTACTTTACAGAAGTGACGCACGCCTACCCCACAATTACCATCTGCCTCAAGGCCTATACCGCTAATCATCTCAGCGGCCCCACTAAGCTGACTGATCATGATATATGGCAATGGCTACCTGCAGACCAATTGCTATCGCTTCCGTTGGCGCCGGCCGATGTACCCATTGCCCAACAATTAATTGAGCGGCTTAAGGACTTTTGAGTGAACTTCGCCGTTGTCATTCTTTGAAGCAAGCGAGCATGCACAGCCGAATCACCGGTTCTGGGAGTTACATCCCCAGCAGAGATATTCCGAATGCCTATTTTGACAACCATCTCTTTCTGCAGCCTGATGGTACACCTTTTCCTTACAACCAAGAGGAAATCACCCGAAAGTTCAAGGCCATTACAGGCATTGAGCGCAGGCGATATGTTGAAGACCATTTAGAGGCTTCTGATATTGGGGCTATTGCCGCACAACATGCCCTCAAAGACGCCTCCTGTGATCCGGAAACCCTCGACTACCTCATTGTTGCACACAATTTTGGCGATGTACGTAGTGGGGCTATTCAGAGCGATATTCTCCCCAGTCTAGCCAGTAGAATTAAGCAGAAACTAGGCATTCACAGTCCGAAATGCGTGGCCTACGACCTGCTTTTTGGTTGTCCTGGTTGGTTGGAAGGAATGATTCAAGCCCAGGCCTTCATCAAAGCGGGGATGGCTAAAAAATGTTTGGTGATTGGCACCGAGACCCTCTCCAGAGTGCTTGATCCGCACGACCGCGACAGCATGATCTTCGCCGATGGGGCGGGCGCTACAGTGGTAGAAGCCACTGATGGACCTAGCGGGGTGCTCGGATTTGCCTCGGCCTCTCACACCCTCAACGAAGCCGGTTATCTGCATTTTGGTCCGTCTAACGACCCTGGCCACCACCGCGATGTGCGCTACATCAAAATGCTCGGCCGGAAGATTTATGAATTCTCTTTGAAAGAAGTCCCCCAAGCCATGAAGGCTTGCTTAGACAACAGTGGTGTGGGCATAGAATCAGTGAAGAAAGTGCTCATTCACCAGGCCAATGAAAAGATGGATGAGGCCATCATTCAGCGATTTTACAAGCTGTATGGCGAAGTTCCGCCTCCGGGCATTATGCCCATGAGCATCCACTATTTGGGCAATTCCAGTGTGGCCACCGTACCTACTTTGTTGGATCTTTTGCTCAAGGGAAAGCTCGAAGGCCATTCGGCACAAGCTGGAGACGTGTTGCTCTTGGCCTCGGTAGGCGCCGGCATGCACATCAATGCCATGACAGTACGGATTTAAGCGCTTGACGCCATCCTTCATCCGGTTTTTTCACTCCATTTGGATTAAAAACCGATGTTTTACAAGATGACCATACCAATTGCGTAGAATGACCATCAGAAGGATTCCATTCCATTAATTTAGACCGTGATGAAGTTCACCCATTCGCTAAGAAGAAGGGAGTAAGCATTCCCCATTCTTTGTGAGCAATCTTTATTCAATGGTTTATGACGCTTAACGAAACCCTCAAAGTATTGGAAGCATTGGCTTCCGGATGCTCTCCTACCACGGGAGAGATGCTAGAAAAAGAAAGTGTATTGCATGAAAGAAGCGTGATTCGGGCGTTACAAATCGCCATTGACACACTCAAAAAAGGCGATGATCTCCAAGGGCATTCAGTACACATCGAATCAGAAGAAATTCATGCCGCCATGCGCCTATTCGAAGGTCAGCAACAAAAACCCACAGCCAACAGACTTATCAGCTTTTTCTTGGCAAGCCGAAATTTTAGAAACTATCACATCACCAAACATCCGCTTTACGGCAAGTACCAAAACGATTATCAAAAAGGACAATTACTTGATTTTCTGAATGCCTTCTTCGAGGCGAACGGTCTCTCCAAAAGTGGAAGTACGCGAGAAGAAATCAAGGAAATCGCATTTTTTCAAGGGGAAGTTTTCAATCGTCTGTCAGAAAGCGCTCTCGCTCAATTGAAAGAAAAAGTAGAGGCGCTCGGTGTGTTAAAAACAGAAGGATTATCAGAATCCGTGCTGGCCAGCAGGAAGAAATATCCCCGCGCCTACGAATCATGGACGGAGAAAGAGAAACGGCTTTTAGAGCGTGCATTGCAATACACCAATGATTTAGAACTGCTCACCCAATGTTTTCAGCGAGGCAAAGGATCTATACTCGCCATGGCCTCTCAGCTGCTTCCTCAGGCGGAACAGCCAAACCCTGAAGAAAAGTCTGCTTCATTCTAGTAGCCATCGCGAATTGCTTAAAGGCAAGAACAACCCATCGCATTGTTAATATCCTTCAACATGCCCTAGCATGTGCTTAGAAGGCTTGCTGTTACTTTGAAGCCTGTAATACCTTATGGCCATGTTTGCTCGTCTGCAATTCTCCAGTTTTTGGGGAGTGTGCTGTTGGTTCGTTTCAGGCCTGGGCAGCCTAACTGCTCAGCACCCTTTTGCTGTTTCCCACGGTTATTTGCTGCCGGTATTGGAAATGCTGGCACCATCTGCTGAACGCATAGGCCCTTGGCAATTGAGCCGTTCAACCGTTGCACGATTTCGCTCCACCTTGCCCCTGCATCAAGCGTTTGACCCACGACTGGACCCGGAGTGGAGTGCTGATATTGCAGCTGCGTATTGGAATTATCTTTTAGAAGTCTTTCAAGACAGCAGCTTGGCCGATCATGCCTTGGTCAGCGGTGCCACCGCCACCCGACGCCTTATGGCCAATGATTCGCTCATGATGGAATGGCCTTCTATTCACCGGAAATGGAAGCGCAAACGCACGCGGTCATTTTCCTTTCCGGCAGACCTTGCGCCCATTTCACTCGAAGGTCCCATCGACTGGCAAGACCTCGCCGGCATCAGCTATGAGCAGCCCGAAGCATTTTACCGTAACAACTTGGCCGTGCAAGGCCAACGCTTGCCCAAAGGGTTCAGCGCCCGCTTGCGCTTGCAGCGTCAGCCCAATGCCCAAGAATTGGCGGTACTGCATCGCAAAGCCGAACTGCGAGACAGCATCGCCTTGGCGGAGTTGGAGGCCGAAAGAGAACGCTTGAGCCGAGGTATTCCTGACGCAGCTACTCACCAAAGACTAGAACACACAGTGCGCAGCGGCGAATACCTCTCCGTTATTGGCAGGAAGTACCAAGTGAGTGTAAAGGAGCTGAAGAAGTGGAACAATTTGCACTCAGACCGCATCAATATTGGTGATCAGTTGGTGGTGTACGTAGAAAAATCATGGAGTGAACCCAAGGCCGAGGAGCCTGCTGAGGCAAGAGTACTCGATCCGAAAGGCAGTGTACGCAGCGATGAAGAAGATCGGAAAGAAGAGTACTATGTGGTTCGATCAGGCGATACGCTTTGGTCCATTGCGCGAGCTTATCCCGGAGTGAGTGCAGACGACATCATGCGTTGGAATGGCATTACAGAAAACATCAAGATCGATCAGGTCATTTTGATTCTTCCCCTTCCAACAAGCCAACAACAGTGATTCGACCACAACAGACACTGGCCTTTTTACTGGCTTTGGGCGTTTTGGGATTTGGCCTGATGAGTCTGGCTGGAGAGGAAGGCTTCCGCATTGGATCAGCGGTGGTGAGATACCCCAACTGGGAATCCTTTACCCGCAAAGACACCACCCAAAAAGTGAATATGGAGGCCATTCTTCGCGCTGGGCACCTCTCTGCTTTAGACAGCACCCGAAAAGCAGAGGAAGCAGCGGCGGCCGAGCAAGAAGCCTTGAAGAAAGAACAAGAACGCATCCAACGCATGTTGGCCGCCCGGAAGCTGCAATTCGCTGAGAAAAGTGATCGGCTAAAACACTTTCAAAGCGCCCTTCAACAATTGGCATCGGGGGGCAAGCTGCGCATCCTGCACTTTGGCGACAGTCAGATTGAAGGCGATCGCATCAGCAGTTTGCTCAGGCAGCGCTGGCAAGAACAATACGGCGGATACGGTCCGGGCATGCAGGCCGCAGTGCCGCTGGCACCCAATTTCTCTATTCGTCAAACCTATTCTCCGCAATGGAAGCGCTATGCGTATTACGGACGAAAAGACACCAATATTCGGCATGATCGCTTTGGCTATATGGCTGTTATTGGTCGCTACTCCTCCCCTATGGCAGACAGCCTGCTGAGCGATAGCAGCACCGCTTGGCTGCGTTTTGAAAGCGCAAAAAGTGCTTATGGGCGGGCGCGCAATTTCTCTAAACTCCTCCTTTACCTCGGTGGTCATTCGCGTCCGGTGAACTTGCAACTAATGGTCAATGACAGTCTGCATGAACAACGCCTTCTACCACCCGCAGACAGCATCATTCGCTTGAAGTGGAACCTTCCACAAGTTACCCAGAGCTGTCAGTTGAACTTCCAAGGGCCGCACTCACCGGATGTGTACGGCATTTCGCTGGAAGGTCAAGGAGGCATAGTGCTGGACAACATCCCCATGCGGGGGGCGTCTGGATTGGTTTTCTCGAAGTTGGAAGCCTCTACCACACGGGCCATGCTTCAGGCAGAACCGGTGCATTTGGTGCTGCTGCAATATGGAGGCAACACCGTACCCTACATCAAAGACGAAGCGCATGCTGAGCAATATGCCCGCCAGCTTCGCCGGCAAATTCAATTGCTCAAAAAATGGCTCCCCAAAGCCTCTTTTGTGCTGATTGGCCCATCGGACATGAGTACCAAGAAAGGCACTGATTTCGTGACCTATGATGCGGTTCCTTGGGTGCGCAATGCACTGCGAACAATGGCTTTGGAAGAGGGCATTGGTTATTGGGACATCTATGGGGCCATGGGGGGAAGAAACGCCATGCCTGCATGGGTGAATGCTAAGCCTCCCTTGGCCGGAGCTGATCACATCCACTTTACGCCACAAGGTGCCAAGCAAGTAGCTGAATGGCTGTACCAAGCTTTCGAAGAAGAACTCCACTCCACTCCCCCAGCAAAAGACCCCGCTTCATGAAGGCATTCAGCCGATGGATCTTATTCATTCTGCTCTTACCCGCTTGTTTAATCGGGCAAACCCCTGCCGATTGGCAAGCGCGATATCCTTTTCTCCAGTTGGAAGCCAACAACATTCAATTGCCGGGTGGAGGCGAGCGAATGGAGAGGCTGTTACAGCGGTTAGACCAATTGGCTTTTGAAGGCCAAGGCCAGCTGAACATCCTTCATATTGGAGGCTCTCATGTGCAAGCCGGTACGTTGAGCGCTGCCATGCGCAGTGGATTGCAGCAACTTCATCCCGGATTAAAAGGCAGCAGAGGGTTCTTTTTCCCTTTTCGCTTGGCGGGTACCAATGAGCCGGCCAACTACAGCATTCAAGCCTCTGGTAGTTGGGAAGGCTTTCGTTGTTCTGTTCGAAACCATGAAGCGCGCTGGGGACTGAGCGGCATTACGGCCGAAACCGATGATGCATCTGCCGAAGCCCATATTGATGCCTTTGATGGAGACTCGGGGCGCTACACCTTCAAGCGCATCCGGATTTTTCATCCAGCAGGCCCCCAGTATTTCCATCCCGTGGTGGCAGACAGTTCTCACCTGCCTGATAGCAGCTTTTACGATGCACGCGGGTTTACTGAATTCCGCTTTGCCCATCCACAAGATCATTTTCACTTTCGCTTGAGTGGAGACAGCACCGCTACCGAATTCATCTGGCAAGGCGTGCAGTACCTCGATGATCTTCCGGGCATTAGCTACCACGCCATTGGTGTGAATGGGGCCAGTACCGAAAGCTATTTGCGCTGCGAAGACTTCGCCAAGCAGCTGCAAGCCGTTGCTCCTGACCTGGTGATATTTGGCATCGGTATTAACGATGCCTACGGTCCGGCCGATGCCTTCGATACCGCCGTCTTCGCTAGGCGGTATGATTCGCTCATGACCGCTTTTGAAGCCGCCAACCCCAAGGTGGTTTTTCTGTTCATGACCAATAACGACAGCTATTACAGGCGACGTTTTCCCAATCCGAACGCCCTCAAAGTGCAGCAAACCATGTGGCAACTGGCTGAAAAACACCATGCCGCCTACTGGGATTTGTTTACCATCATGGGCGGCTTGGGCAGTATTGATGCTTGGTTAGACAAGGGCTTGGCCAAGAAAGATCGCATCCATTTGAGCAGAGAAGGCTATCTGTTGCAAGCTGCCCTTTTTACCGAAGCCTTTGCCCAACACTGGCTGCAACATTTAAGGGCCACCAATACCTCAGAGCCGTGAAAGCTTGGCTCATTGAATGGCTGGCCTACGATGCTGAGCGCCCGCTGCTGTTTACCCAACTGTATTTCTGGGGATTTTTTGCCCTGGTGCTGGGGGTTTACTCATTGGTCTATCGCCAAAAGGCCCTTCGCAATGCCTTCCTCTTTTTGGTGAGCCTGTTCTTCTATTACAAGACAAGCGGATTATTTCTTTTCATCCTGTTGTTTTCCACGGCTGTCGACTTCGGCATTGGCCACGCCATCTACCGAAGCAAGCGCAAATCCATCGCACAACTATGGGTGGCCCTGAGTGTCACCATCAACTTGCTGGTATTGGGTTATTTCAAATACGCCTACTTCGTCACCGATTTCCTCAATACCCATTTCGCCCTTGGCCTCACCCCCATGAACCACTTCGCTTGGTGGAGCAATCAATGGCTCGGCACTGATTTCGTTTTTGACCGCATCATGTTGCCGGTGGGAATCAGCTTTTTCACTTTTCAAACCATCAGCTATTCCGTAGACATCTACCGTGGGCACATCCAACCCGTGAAAAGTCCGCTTGATTTTGGCTTCTACGTCTCTTTCTTTCCACAGTTGGTAGCAGGTCCCATAGTTCGCGCCAGTGAGTTTATTCCGCAGTTGTACAAAGACTATTCATTGGATCGGAAGACCTTCGGCATGGCGCTTTTCTGGATACTCAATGGCCTGTTGAAGAAGGTGTTGCTGGCTGATTACCTCGCCGTCAATTTTGTGGATCGGGTGTTTGACAATCCTTCTTTATACAGCGGATTTGAGAATATGATGGCCTTGTTTGGCTATTCACTGCAGGTGTATGCAGACTTTTCGGGCTATACGGATATTGCCATAGGCGTGGCTTTGCTGTTGGGTTTTCAACTGCCCATCAATTTCAACTCGCCTTACAAAGCCAGTAGCGTGGGCGAATTTTGGAAGCGCTGGCACATCTCGCTGAGCACTTGGCTGCAAGACTATCTGTACATCCCCATAGGCGGCAACCGAGGAGGATCTGCCTTTAGCTACGGCGCCATTGTAGTGGTGATGATTGCTTCTGCCATCCTTTCTGGAAGTTGGTGGCTGCCCGTCATCATGGCCCTGGTGTTGCTCGGCTTTTCATTCGGAAGTGCCTACAGCAGCCGTTTTCGCTTGTGGATGGAACACAACATCAACCTCATGCTTACCATGTTATTGGGCGGATTGTGGCATGGCAGCAGCTGGAATTTTGTGATCTGGGGCGGACTGAACGGATTGGGCTTGGTGGTCTACAAAATGTGGAAGAAAATTAGTCCTTGGGGCGATAAAAGCAAATGGTACTTCCGCGCTTGGGGTATTGCGCTCACCTTCACTTTTATCACCTTCACCCGCACTTGGTTTCGCAATGAAAGCTTTGACAAAGCCCTGTTGATGCTGCGGCGCATTGGCAGTTCATTTCAAGCGGAGTTGGCTGCTGAGGTGGTGGCTGCCACTTGGTCTGTCTTTGCCATGATGGCGCTGGGGATGGTCATCCACTGGTTGCCGAGTACTTGGAAAAACGCGTACCGCGAAAAATTCGCTTCGGCCCATTGGTCTATGCAACTCGTGCTATCTATGATCGCCATTGTTATTGCCTACCAGGTGTTGTCGGCAGATTTGCAGCCATTTATCTACTTCGCTTTTTGACAATACCCAGCCCCAACTGACCATTGCACGTCTATTGATCATGCCGAGATCGCTTATTCTGCTATTGGCCATGCTTTGGCTCAGCCAAGTTGAAGTAAAGGCCTGCTCCTGTATAGGCCCCAATGTGTTCAAAGAATCTATTTCAGAATACACCGCTTGGGTGCAAGTAATTGGAAGAACGCTACGGCCTGCAGCGCCTTTCATGCAAGCCGAGCAACATTTGACCATTCTATTGGTCAAGGAGCGCTTCTCAGCTGAAGGCCCAACGGACACGCTTTATCTGCTCGAAGATCACGGATTTGAATGTTTTACGGGCTTATCTGACCCTAGCATCGGGAAGGAGTATGTGCTTACAGGTAGATGGGGAAATGCCCTTTGGGTAGACGCAGGAGATACCATGAGCGAGCGTGTGTTGGTGCTAGACTTATGTGCGGAAGGAGAGCTGCGGGTAGACCATGAAGAAGTGGTAGGATTTATTAAGAAGAACAGTTACCTGAAGAAGGTTTCTGAACTCAGCGAGGAGTATGTGCAACTGCAAGCGCGCTGGGAAGAATATGCCGCCAAAGGCTATTTAGGAGGAGACAAACGGGCCAAGTACGTGGCCAAATACGAGCGCAGGCGAGAAAAGGTAGAGCGAAAAAATGCCCAATTGGAGAAGGCTTACCAACAGGGCCGTTATTTTCAAAGCATGTCTGTGGATGCCTTTCGAAAATGGGTACAACGGCAAAAACGAATGTAAAAGGAGGGCTAAACGCCATAGCCACTTCTTCTCTCTTCCGGAGCTACTGCGCAGCAGAGCGGAGTCCCGAGACTTCGGGATCGTTTCTCGTCTCTAAGAAAAACTGAGATCCGACCTCTGTTTT
>CAZDPF010000077.1:0-10992 GCA_964507215.1 uncultured Chryseobacterium sp.
TAAGTCCCGATTGGCGAACACTTTCTCCGCAATAACGGCCTTGTTGGGAGTGCCATCGGGCCAATAAATGGATGGTCCGAATAGCTTCTCTACCTGTGCTCGCACTTCATCTTTTTGATAGAGTGCTTTGGCTCGTTCATCTGCATAATAAACGGGAACTCCGAGCAATTCGAAGATTTTACACACCAATGATTTGCCACTGCCGATGCCACCAGTAACTCCCACCTTCATCATGGGGAAAGTTGAATCAATTCCACTGCCGCTGGTTGACTATAGAGCAGCTGATCTTGTAAGCGTTTTTCCATTTGGAGATCGACTACCAATGGACCGCTTGAAAAGTTTCCGGAAATAATGTTGGCTTGAATTGGCGCCTGCAGGAAATCTTCAAACTCTGTCATCGGTACATGAAAGGCCACCTCTACCTTACTAGGCACTACCAAGCTTTGGTCTTGCCACTCTTCGGGCAATGCAATTGGAACTGATCGATAGACCGTTGTGGAAAGGTCTACATATACTTCCGCCTCCAAAGTTCTGGGTTCTACAATAAGTCTTCCATTAGCAGGAGCCAGTACCTCAAGGGAAATGCTGTGCCACCCCCTACCCGGAAAGGGACCTTCATACCCAATAGACAAGCCTTTCTCTCGCCAAGCATCCAGTTCTTCCTTGAGGCCTGACACGCGCAAGCTATCGGGCAATCCTAGTAATTTCACTGCATAGTCTTCAACGGCCAACTTGTCTGGCACTCGTTTTTTCAAGGGCCAATATTCAACCACAAAAGATGGAATATTCAAGCGCCTTTCGGCGTCGAGCATTTTTTCTAAGCGCAAGCCCATGGGCAATTGTTCTTCAATGAGCAATTGAAGGTCGGCCACGCGGAATCCACCCACCCATTCCGGACGTAAATCGTCTAGGGCAGATTTTTGTAATTCCAGCTTGCGCAATGGATTGAGCCATTCTCTGAGCAATACGTATCCATTGCCTTGTAAACGAAGAGAAAGTTCCGTGGGCAGATATTGATCTGGAGTAACCACAAATCCTTCGTAGGCCATATTATACTGCAGATTCAGCACTACTTCATCTGAAGACAATCGGCTGGCAAGCCAAAGGAATGCAGAGAGAATAATGAAGAAAGCACGGGGATGGCGACGAATCCACTTCATGTTCTTCAAAGGTCAAAAAAAGGGCGCCACATGGCGCCCTTGGCTTCATTATTTTTTGCTTTCAGCTGCCGCTGTCTGGTATTGGGCGCTGAGTTCTTTGGAGACGGCACTGCGCTCTATGCGCATTCGGCTATTCTCTGTTTCAATCACCAGCTGTTTGTCCAATACCTCCAGCACCTTTCCGTGAATTCCGGAGCTGGTTACCACGCGCATACCCTTACTCACAGATTCTTGGAATTTCCCTTCCTCTTTCTGTCGCTTCATTTGCGGACGAAAAAAGAAGAAGTACATGACCACAAGCAGCAATCCGAACATAATCATGCTGCCCATACCGGAGCCGCCTGCGGCGGCTTGTAAAAGAATGGAATGCATTAACCTTCTTGTTCAGTTTTAGCAATAACGTTGCTGGTAATATTGAGCACGTAGGTGTTGGGCACTGTATTGGCACTCAAAGTCACCCGCTTGTCTTGCTTGCCCGCACGTCCTGCACTGTTGAACGATACTTTAATTTCACCTGTTTCTCCTGGTGCAATCGGATTGCGCGAATATTGGGGAACGGTGCACCCGCAGCTTCCTTGGGCATTGGAAATAATCAAAGGCGCATCACCAGAATTAGTGAACTTAAAGATGTGTTCAACGGTGAGCCCTTCTTCAATGTTTCCAAAGTCGTGAAACTCTTCATTGAAGCTGAAAGCAGGCGTGCCTTCTGCTACCACAGTGGCTGCGCTCACTTCACTTCCAGCATCGCTCTTAATTCTGCTGCTGGCGTTGTCGCAGGATACCGACATCATACCGATTCCGGCCATCATCCATACTATTTTCTTCATCATTGTTGTACCATTTAAATCGTTGCAAACTTACGTTTCGAGTAGTCCTCTTCCAATCTTTCTCACCAAGCCTTCATTTTTCAAGTCGGCCAGTACCTTATCGAGCACACCATTGACAAACATTCCACTCTTTGGCGTAGAGTATGCCTTGCTGAGTTCGATGTACTCATTCATGGTTACTTTGAGCGGAACGGTGTCAAAAAAGCGAAATTCCGCTATAGCCATTTGCATGAATAAGATGTCTAACGCGGCAATACGGTCCATTTCCCAATTGCGGGCCTTGTCACTGATGCGCTTCATGCTATCGTCCATGCTTTGAACAACTTTCAAGAACAACTTCGGACCGAAACTTTGGTCTTCGGCGTCTTTGTACAGCTTCACCAACACCTTTCCACTGCTAGCGGATTTCGGTCCGGCTTTGCGCAAGGTTTTTTCCACCATCATTTGGGCGGCATCTAAATCATCTGCCCAATGAAGGTTTTTATCTTCATACAACTGGTGGAAGTCTTCATTGCGAATAATGAATTCATCGTACAGTTTGCGCACTATTCGTTTGTCATTCTCCCAACTATCCTCTTCGCTGGCCATATAATTTTCAAACGCTTCGCTTTTCTTCATCTTTTGGAAAAGGGAGCGAATGATATTTTGCTCTTCTGACCAGTTGATGTGACGGTCTTCACAGGCTTTGATGAACTCATCACTTTCCGAAAGCAGTGCTAGAAAGCGGTTATTTTGAAACTTTCTATTGGGATTCAGATCTTCAGGAGTTGGTAGACGCTTGTTTAAGGCCAGTTCGATATAATGTTCATCTGCCAATCTGAGTTCATGCAGAAGGCGCAATTCATAGAGGTATAAGTCGTAAATACGCTCTAGAGCGGTTCGCAAATTGGTTTCTGATGCACGCGCATCGGCAAAGTCGTCACGTGTGTAGCCGTAGAGGGCTTGCAATACTTTTATTCGGATGTGTCTTCTACTCAGCATGCTAAAATATCAATCGTGCCCATTATTAGGCCATTGAAGCCGTTCGAACCTCGGCTATGCGTTCTTCTGCTTTTCTCAAGGCCGCTTGGTGAGGAGTAATTTGCTCCTGGGCACTTTTCTCCAAAACCTGCAAGGTTGTTTGTCGAATCTGCTCAGTACGACGAAGGCTTTCGGAGCGGTCATAGCGAGCAATTTCAGAGTAAACATTGATCAAACCTCCTGCATTGATTAAGAAATCAGGGGCATAGGTAATTCCGCGATCTTTGAGCATTTGCCCATGGCGCATTTCATTGGCCAACTGATTATTGGCTGCGCCAGCCACAATGGCACATTTCAACTCAGGAATGGTTTGATCATTCAAGGTTGCCCCCAAGGCGCATGGTGCGTAAATGTCCATTTCAGTGGTATACACCTCAGAAACATTCACGATGCGAGAACCATAAGTGGCGTGAATATGGGCCAAGCGATCTTCGTAAATATCTGAAACCAAGACCTCGGCCCCTGCTTCCGTAAGATGTTTCACCAAGGTTTCACCTACATGCCCAACCCCTTGTACCAGAACGCGTTTGCCGTTGAGATCATCATTATTCCAATGAAAAGCTGCTGCTGCCTTCATTCCCATAAATACGCCATAAGCGGTAACAGGTGAAGGATCGCCACTGCCGCCCATTTCAATGGGAATGCCGGTTACATGATTGGTTTGACGGTGAACGGCCACCATATCGCTGGTGCTGATTCCCACGTCTTCGGCGGTGATGTACCTACCCGAAAGACTGTTGACAAATCTTCCGAAGGCCTCCATCATGGCCTCTGTTTTTTGGGTGCGGGCATCGCCAATAATCACTGCCTTGCCTCCGCCAAGGTTCAGGCCCGAAATAGACGCCTTGTAGGTCATGCCTCTGCTCAACCGAAGAACATCGCGCAAGGCTTCTGCATCATTGGCATAATTCCACATGCGCGTTCCACCCAAAGCGGGTCCTAGTACGGTATTGTGAATGCCTATAATGGCTTTGAGGCCCGTTTCTGCGTCGTGGCAAAAAACCACTTGTTCGTGCTGTTTGAACTCCTCGTGCCCAAAAAGAGAGGGCGGTGCAGAAACACTGATCTCAGCCATGGCGTGCTGTATTTTGATGGTTAAACAAAGAACCTCCCGTTCGCTACCTTTGCGCGGGTTATTGGGGGGCGGCGCGAAAGTACTAACAAAAGCTCCTCTACTACAGACCTCTTCCTCTTCATGAAAGCACTTCTTCAGCTCAACCAATATTTTCTTCGCTACAAATGGCAACTGGCCATTGGTTTTCTGTTTGTTACCATCTCTGCAGTTTTTAAAGTATACCCAGCACAGTTGGTGCGTACCTCTTTTGACGCCGTGGCGCAATACATTGAAAGTGCGCAAAATGGCAATGACCTAGTGCTAGATGAGTTAGGCGGCAGTTTGTTGTTCTATGGCTTGGCCATTATTGGTTCAGCGCTTTTGTCGGGTGTATTTATGTTCTTGATGCGCCAAACCATTATTGTAGTCTCTCGCTATGTAGAGTTCGACTTAAAGAACGATGTATTCGAGCATTACCAGCGACTTACCCTGTCTTTTTACAAAAGAAACAGCACCGGTGATTTAATGAATAGAATCAGTGAAGATGTAAGCAGGGTGCGGATGTATGCCGGACCTGCCATCATGTACACTATTAATGTGTTGGTCACCTTGATCATTGTGATTTCCACCATGTTGAGCATCAATGCAAAACTCACTTTTTATGTACTGCTCCCTTTGCCCATCCTCTCTTGGGTGATCTATCGGATTTCCCAAACCATCAATCGCCGCAGTGAACATGTGCAACGGGTGCTTTCAGACATCAGCACTTTTGTGCAAGAAGCCTTTTCTGGTATTAGGGTGTTGAAAGCTTATGGAAGAGAAAAAAATAGCAGCGAAGATTTTGATCGGCTTTCCAATCACTACAAAGACGTGAACGAAGGCTTGTTTAGAATCAATGCCTTGTTCTTTCCCATGATGCTGTTGCTCATCGGCCTGAGCACTTTGGTTACCGTTTACATCGGAGGTATGGAAGCCATTGCCGGGAATATCACTGCAGGAAATATTGCAGAGTTTGTACTCTATGTGAATATGCTTACCTGGCCCGTAGCCTCTATCGGATGGGTGACTTCCATTGTACAACGAGCCGAAGCTTCTCAACAGCGCATCAATGAGTTTTTGCATACCCAGCCTGAAATTGACCAAGAAGTGGATGGTGAAAGAAATTTTGGCAATAGCATTGCGTTCCACAATGTTTCCTTCACCTA
Organism: uncultured Chryseobacterium sp.; assembly: GCA_964507215.1. Classification (GTDB taxonomy): domain Bacteria; phylum Bacteroidota; class Bacteroidia; order Flavobacteriales; family Schleiferiaceae; genus RFXV01. The sequence goes on from CAZDPF010000077.1 coordinate 5,267, forward strand.
TCCCGATACCGGCATTCAGGCTTTGAAAAACATCAGTTTCACCCTTGAATCAGGGAAAACGCTGGCGGTAGTGGGTCGCACAGGAAGTGGAAAAACCAGTCTGGCCCATTTGATCTTGCGGCTTTTTGATGTGGATAGCGGAGAAATTCGCATTGGCGACGTGCCCATTCAAAACCTGCATCTAGGCAGTTTGCGAAAGCGCACAGGCTATGTACCCCAGGAAGCCTTTTTATTCTCTGATACCATCGCCAATAACATTGCTTTCTCAGAAGATGATGCTTCGGAAGAAAAAGTTATCAGAGCCGCTCAAGATGCCGAAGTTGATGAGAACATCCGCGAATTCCCCAAGCAGTATCAAACCAAAGTAGGAGAACGGGGAATTACTTTGAGTGGCGGCCAAAAACAACGGGTGAGTATTGCCCGTGCCCTTTTACACCAACCCGATATCTTGCTCTTTGACGATTGTTTATCGGCCGTTGATACCGAAACGGAAGACCGCATTTTACAACATCTCAAACGCATTACGGAAAAACGTACTACGCTGATCATCAGTCATCGTGTTTCATCTGTGAAGCATGCAGATCACATCATTGTGCTGCGGAAGGGACAAATTGCAGAGGCTGGTTCACATGATCAACTCATTGCTCAAGAGGGCGAATATTTCCACCTTTATCAGAAACAACTCAGAGAGTCTGAGCTACAGTAAGGCTTTTTATTATTTTTGACTCTATAGATTTTTCCAATGAGTGATATGGGGAGGTTCGAAAGAGAGGAAGTCTACTCTCAAGTGATGAAAGCAGGAAAGCGCACCTATTATTTTGATGTGCGTACCACCAAAGCGGAGGAGTATTATTTGACCATTACCGAGAGCAGAAGGCAAAATGGTCAAGATGGCTCATCACAGATTAAGAAACACAAAATCTTCTTGTACAAAGAAGACTTTCAAGAGTTTCAAGAAAGTCTTCAACATGTGCTGGACTACATACAGAAGCACCAAGGAGAAGACAACAGCCTTTTCAAGCGCGCGGGCAAACGCGCTGCTGAGCAGCAAGAACGTGCCGCTGATGAAGGGCCCGCTGACGATGATTTTACCCAGATCGAATTCGAAGATCTGTAAAGTAACTCTTCAGATTTGAACAAAAGCCAACGGCATTGTGCAAATGTTCGTTGCAGGCGTTGATGTAGCCTTCTAAGGTTTAACTACTTTTGAAGAGCTGTATAGCTGCGCAGAAGAACATTTCTAAGTAGCTGATTATTAAACCCATCATCGGAAATCCATGGCCAAAATAGTAGCTGTCGCCAATCAGAAAGGCGGTGTGGGAAAAACCACCACAGCGGTTAACCTATCTGCCTCATTGGGCGTACTAGAGCAAAAGGTGTTGTTGATTGATGCTGACCCACAGGCCAATGCTACTTCCAATTTCGGCATAGAGCCCGGAGCCGTTGAACTGGGCACCTACCAAGTACTCGAACACGATGCCAGCGCCGAAGAAGGTATTCGTCGCGATGTAGCCCCTTATGTTGATCTCATTCCGTCAAGCCTTGACTTGGTGGCCGCAGAAATCGAACTGGTCGACAAGAAGAAACGCGAGTTCATGCTCAAGAAAGCCCTCGCCCCAATTCGCGATGATTACGATTTCATCATTATTGACTGCGCGCCATCGCTCGGACTGATTACCCTCAATGCATTGACGGCAGCAGATTCTGTTCTCATTCCTATTCAATGCGAATACTTCGCTTTGGAAGGTCTCGGAAAACTGCTCAATACCATCAAAAGCGTGCAACAATTGCACAATGAATCGCTCTCTATCGAGGGCTTGTTGCTCACCATGTATGACAGTCGTTTGCGGCTGTCTAATCAAGTGGGAGAAGAGGTGAAGAATCACGTCCAACAAATGGTTTTCAAAACCATCATTCAACGCAATGTGCGTTTGAGCGAAGCCCCAAGCTTCGGGCAGAACATTATTACCTACGATGCCACAAGCACGGGAGCCGTCAATTATCTTAATTTGGCCCAAGAATTTCTTCGGAACAACGCACCCAAAACGGCGGTGTAACCCTATTTAAGAATGGCGGAAAAGCGGAAGGCATTGGGCAAAGGCTTGGCGGCTTTGCTAAAAGATCCTAGGGAGGAAGTAGAAAGCGCAGAACAGAGTGGCGCAGAAGATTTGGTGGGCTCTATTGCCGAGATTCCGGTTGATCAAATCAAAGAAAATCCATTCCAGCCTCGCACCTATTTTGACGAAGAGGCCCTTCAAGAGCTTGCCGATTCTATTAAAGAACTAGGCGTGATCCAACCCATTACGGTCAGGAGAGTCAAGAAAAATAAATACGAGCTGATCTCAGGTGAGCGCCGATTGCGGGCGTCCAAACTGGCCGGCCTTGACCAAATTCCGGCGTACATCCGCCTGGCCAACGACCAAGGCATGCTCGAAATGGCCTTGGTGGAAAACATACAGCGGCAAGAACTCGATGCCGTGGAAGTGGCGCTCTCCTACCAAAGACTTATAGACGAGATTGGCATTACCCAGGAAGAAATGAGCAAGCGCGTAGGTAAGAAACGCTCTACCGTTACCAACTATCTGCGCCTCCTCAAGCTTCCACCTATTATTCAAGCAGGCATACGAGACCGCATGCTCAGCATGGGCCATGCACGCGCCTTGGTGAACCTTCCAGATGAAAACATTCAGCTCGATCTGTACAAAAACATCCTCGCCAAAGGCTATAGCGTTCGGCAAGTAGAAGACCAAGTGAAAAAGCTGCAAAGCGGAACAGACGAGGCCCTTCCCCCGCCAAGTTCTTCTTCGGCTAAACTGCAAAAACCGCTTGGACAAGAATTGAGCGCACTTTTAAGCACCAAAGTGCAGGTGAAAGAGCGCAGTAACGGACAAGGAGAAATTGTCATCCGATACGAAGGACCAGAAGAACTAGAGCGAATTGTTTCTCTGATTAACCCCTGATGCGAAAGCTTGCGCTGCTGTTGTTGGGAGCCTTGGGCTTGTGCAGTGCAAACCTCTTTGCACAAATCGATACAAGCCAAGCGGAAGACCTTCCGGCAGATGTACAAGCCGCAGTTCTAGAACACAGCATTTCCAAGGCCACTTGGCGATCGGTCATGGTGCCTGGCTGGGGACAACTTTACAACAAGAAGTACTGGAAAGCGCCCATTGTGTGGGCCGGTTTGGGCACCAGTATTGGTTTTGCCATCTACCACCATGGCAATTATGTGGAGTTTCGAGATGCCTACAACATTCGGGTAGATGATGATCCCAATACCACTGATCCTTACGAAGGTTTCTATACCGCCAATCAACTCATCACCATACAAACCACCTACCGCCGTTGGCGTGATTTATCCATCATCATCGCAGTGGGCGTTTACGCTTACAACATCCTCGACGCTTACATTGACGCCCATCTCTACTATTTCGATATCAGCGATGATCTTTCAATGGTACTCCAACCAACCCTAATTGGTGGTCCTTTTCAAACAGGCATGGGAAGTCCCGGCCTTCAATTGCAATTCAACTGGTGATGAAGATCGCATTGATTGGCTATGGCAGAATGGGAAAGGCTGTGGAAGAACAGGCCTTGAAACGCGGACATGAAATTGTGTTGAGAGCGGGCAGAGACTGGTCGGTAGATGGATTGACAGCCGCAGATCTCGCAATTGAATTCAGCTTGCCTGATACGGCCCATGTGAACGTACAAATGTGCCTTCAAGCGGGTGTACCCGTAGTTTGTGGCACCACCGGTTGGAATGCCGATCGAGTGGCTTTGGAAGAAAAGATTCAGCAAGAAGGGGGCAGCTTTCTCTATGCTTCCAACTTTTCTACCGGAGTGAATCTCTTTTTCGCTTTGAATGAATTATTGGCGAGATGGATGGCCAAGCACCCAGAGTACCACCCGGAAATTGAGGAACTTCATCACGTTCACAAACTTGATCGTCCTTCAGGAACCGCCATCACCTTGGCTGAAGGTATCTTAAAGCAGCGAAGCGATATCAAGAAGTGGACTTTAGAAGAAACCGATAAAGATTCGTTAAATGTGCGGAGTTTGCGCGAAGGGGAAATACCCGGAACGCATCGTGTGCGTTACAAGAGCATTACTGACGACCTACAAATCGAGCATATCTCACACGGCAGAGAGGCCTTTGCCAAAGGGGCCGTTATGGCCGCCGAATGGCTTTTAGGCAAAACAGGCGTATTTAGCATGCGCGATGTGTTGAATTTAGAAAACCTAACCCCATGAGTTTAAACTGGTGGCAATACCTGCTGCTCATTGAGCTGGCATCTAGTCTCTACCTTTTTCAATACTTCAAGTTGGCCGGTAAGCAGGCCGCGTTGGCCTTTGTACCTATTTACAAAACCATGGTCTTGATGGAGATCACCGGACGGGCCAAATGGCAAACCCTGCTCTTTTTTGTGCCCATTGTCAACCATGTGATGTGGGTAGTATCTGCCTATGAACTGCTGCATGTGTTTGGCAAACGCAACTGGACAGACATTCTGCTTTCCATTTTTAGCTTGGGCATCTGGCTGGCGGTAATGCCGTTTAAAGAAAAACTTGCGTACGGTGGACAACCAGATGTGAGCGTCATGAAAAAGCAATTGGGTGAATTCATTCCCTCTGCGCTCTTTGCTATTGTGGCCGCAACGGTCATCCGCACTTTTAGCTTTGAAGCCTATACCATCCCCACCAGTTCGATGGAAGAATCACTCATGGTGGGCGACTTCCTCTTTGTGAGCAAAATGCACTACGGCTGCCGTTTGCCCATGACGCCGTTCACAATTCCGCTTTTGCATGCAGAAATCCCTTACTTCGGAGGCAAGACCTACCGAGAAATTGTAAAATTCCCTTACGCGCGCCTGCCTAAAATTCAATCGGTGCGACGAGGGGATGCCGTGGTCTTTAACACCCCTGAAGACATTGCCGATCCGGTGGACAAGCGGAGGAATTATGTGAAGCGTTGCGTGGGACTTCCGGGCGATAGCCTTTCGGTTCGCGGGGCGCAAGTGTATATCAATGGAGAGAAAAGCAGTTTTCCAGAAAGGGCCAATCCGCAGTTCAACTATTATATACGCACCAACGGCATCGGTTTCAATAGGAAGCAATTGAAGGAAGATTTCGACATCAACTTCCTCACCAATGAAGAGATGCGTCGAAATAACGATTATGGCGATATGCGCGCCCTTACCAATAACGAATTCATTGCCACGGTATCAGAGCATGCATTGGAAGGCTTTAAAGCCCTTCCCAATATTGTGGAAATCATTCCGCTGAATGTGCCAATCAATGAAGAGGACATGGATCCCCAACTGCCGGAAATCCTCAAGCGCTACTACCAGCAAGAAATGGGAAAATCTCGTTATCTCTTCCCCAATGAACTCGACATCCATAAAGATGCTGATTTCCATTTCTCTATAGACAACTACGGGCCCATTTATCTCCCGATGGCAGGTGATCAAATGGTGCTGAACGATTACAACTATCGTTTTTACCAGTATACCATCAACACCTTTGACGGGCATCAGATAGAAAAACGCGACGATGGTTATTATGTAGATGGCGAAAAGAGGGATTCCTATACCTGGGCCCAGAGCTACTACTGGATGATGGGCGATAACCGCTACAATTCTGCTGACTCTCGCTATTTCGGTATGGTACCGGAAGACCACATTGTGGGCAAGCCCGTGTTTATTTGGATGAGCTTTGACAAGTATGCC
>CAZDPF010000078.1:0-10935 GCA_964507215.1 uncultured Chryseobacterium sp.
GGCTACCGTAGCTGATTATTGGAAGCGCTTTGTTCCTGGGAAGGGGATAGAGTAGATGAGTTGGAACAGATTTTCTTTTTCTGCGAGGGAGTGTTTACTCCTATCCAATTGAGCGTTGGCCGAAAGCGCTATAGAACGTCTTGTCAAATCTATGGAATTGCTTTCCACGGTTGTGCACTATTTCATTTAGTGAAGGAAGGATGAAACAGGCCAGCAGACAGTGATGAGTAGTGTGCTTAAACAGTCTACTCCGTAGAAAGCTTTGACTACTGCTGGTTTACTTACTAGTAGGTCTCTAACTGTGGGTCGGTATACTTCATCAAGATTCCATCCAGCAAGCGCTCAAAAGCGATCAGCTTTTCTGGGGCTTCCAATCGGTTGGTCACTTGCTTCACCTCTTCGCCATCTATGGTGAGCGTGGTTATGCAAGAGGGGAGATCAGATACTGGTCCATCATACTGGTCTGAAAAAGCGAGAAAATCAATTTCCTCTAACTGCATTTGAATTAAACGAACATCGGAATCATGCAGTTCGAAGGTCTGCACGCCTTCGTGGTTTACAAACTTGCGTCCTTCGTAAGTCAACTGCCGCTTAGACAAATCAAAATGGGCGAGGTATACCGGACATTTTCCAAAGCAGGGTGTACGCTCTAGGCTGAGTGCTACTGCATGCTTTTTAGGCTGTTGGACTTTTTGATAGATCGGATTTCCACATCCTACCATCAATAAAAAAACCAATGCACTCCATACAAATTGCCTGCTCATTGTCTTCTCATTCTTCGGTTGGTCTTCAACTGCTCTTGCTGCTGTTCCGCCATCTTCTCTAAGCGCTGTTGAAACTTACTCTGCTTTTTCGGTTTCTTCTTATTCTCTTGCAACTTGGCGTGGATGGCGTCATCGTTCACCATCTTGCGGATCGCAAACTGCTGTCCGAACGTCAACATATTGGCTACAAAGTAGTAATAACTGAGGCCTGCTGCATAATTGTTGAAGAATCCCAAGAACATAATTGGCATCAAATACATCATATACTTGAGCTGAGGAAACTGGGTATTTTGTCCGGTCAGTTGGTTGTTGAACCAAGTGTAGATGAGGGTAGAGATGGTCATGAGCAAGGTGAACAGGCTCACATGGTCTCCGTAAAAAGGAATGCTGAATGGAAGGGTGAAGATGGAGTCGTAGGTGGAAAGGTCATGGGCCCACAAGAACGACTTCTGCCGCAGTTCAATGGAAGCAGGGAAGAAGCGGAATACCGCAATCAAGATGGGGAATTGCAGCAATACCGGAATACAGCCCCCCAATGGATTCACGCCCGCTTTGCGATAGAGCTCCATCATGGCGGTCTGCTTTTTCATGGGGTCTTTGTCTGCAAACTTCTCGTTGATTTCGTCTATTTCCGGCTTCAGCACCCGCATCTTCGCCATCGATAGGTAGGAAGTGTAGGTAAGTGGAAGTAAGACCAGTTTGATCAGCAAGGCCATGACAAGGATGATCAATCCGTAATTCAGGCCTTGGTGTTCCAGCAATCGGAAGACATTGATGACCACCCCACGGTTGATCCAACCGAAGATCCCCCAGCCCAGTGGAATGAGCTCGTCTAGTTCCTCGCCGTGCGATTTCAGCAACTCGTACTGATTGGGAGTGAAGATGAGTTTGCCTTTGAAACTGCCTGTAGACGAGAGTTGAACCAAGCTTCCAAAGTGCTTGGAGTGTTGATTATCGTCTAGGGTTGTAGAACTTAAGCGGGCTTTTGGGAACTGATCATCGGTCAACAGAATGGATGAAAAGAACTGCTGTTTGTAGGCTATCCAACGGAGATTGTCTTTTTCTTCATCATCTGCAGAAGAGGCCGATAGACTTTTCACCTTGCCTTTTTCTTTCAACAGATAGTGAAGCGCAGTTTGTTGATTTTCCGTTTCTAAGTTCTGTTCATGCCGAAGCGCTGTCATTTGCCAATCAATGGCGGCAGAACTCAGACCGAGCGCCTGCATGTCGGTTTCCAATTCCAATTGGTAGCTATCAGGAACCAAGCGGTAGGTAATGCGAAGGGCTTGACCATTGGCTGTAGGGGCTTCAAACAATAGCTCGTTGCCCTTTTGAATTGCGCTAAATTGCAGTTCGCCAGATCGGTACAAGCGATCGGCTTGCATTACCCAATTCCATTGCTGGTTAGCGTTGACCAACATCAATGGAAGTGAGTCATAGGTTTGATAATCTTTGAGTTCTACCCCGGTCAACTGCGCTCCTTTGGAGGAAAATTCCAATCGGAGTTTCTCGTTTTCCAAGGTGAAGGTCTTGGCTTCCTGATCGGCTTGAAGCGGAGAGTAGAACAAACCAAATTGCTCGCGCAATTGCACGTCTTGAAGGCTATCGGGCAAGTTTTCCTCAGCGGCTTGTATGGCTAGAGCTTGCTGTTCTGCTGGCTTGATGGTGTCTTGCGCTGCTGCTTCGGTAGCCTGGGCGGGTATTTCCTCAGGTTTAGAAAAGTAGCTATAGCCGATCATTATAAGACCGATCAATACGAATCCGATAATGGAGTTCAGGTCGGTTTTTTTCACAGTAGGGTGATTTCGCTAGTTATTTTCGATGGCTTTGCGTTCGAGCGCAGCCTTGATGAAATGCACAAAAAGTGGGTGGGGGTTCACTACGGTACTCTTGTATTCTGGATGAAACTGTACACCAATGAACCAGGGGTGGTTGGGCAGTTCTACTATTTCTACCAAGCCGCTTTCGGGATTTTTTCCGCTGGCTTTGAGTCCGTTTTTTTCAAAGGCTTCTAGGAAGTCGTTGTTCAATTCAAAGCGATGCCGGTGGCGCTCTGCAATTTGTTTCCTTTTGTACACTTGGTAGGCCTTGCTGTTTTCTTCCAGCACACAGTCGTAAGCGCCCAAGCGCATGGTTCCTCCTTTGGAAGTGATTTTCTTCTGCTCGGCCATCATGTCGATGACTGGGTGGGCCGTATGCGGATTCATTTCCGTTGAATTGGCGTCTGCCAATCCTAAAACATTGCGAGCAAATTCAATTACGGCGGCTTGCATCCCCAGGCAGATTCCAAGAAAGGGAATGCCATTTTCTCTCGCGTAGCGCACTGCGGCCAGTTTGCCTTCAAAACCGCGATCGCCAAAACCTGGAGCTACCAAAATGCCGTGCAGTCCTTTCAATTGCTCCAGCATTTCGTCACTGTTATAGCTCTCTGAATGAATCCAACGGATGTTCACCTTGCATTCGTTCTCTGCACCTGCATGTATGAACCCCTCGGCAATTGATTTATAGGAATCTTTCAATTCCACATACTTGCCAATCAGTCCGATGTTAATCTCCTTTTTCGGATACTGCAGCTTTGATAAAAACTCCTTCCAATTCTGCATTTGGGGTTCGCCAGAGGTAGGCAGGTCGAGTTTCTTTAATACTACCTCATCCAGGCCTTCGTTTTGCATCAGAACAGGCACCGCATAAATGGTGTCGGCATCGCGGGCTTCAATCACCGCTTCTTTCTTCACATTACAGAATTGGGCCAGTTTGCGCTTAATGTCTGATCCGAGCGGATATTCAGATCGGCACACCAATACGTCTGGTTGAAGGCCTGATTCCAACAACATTTTCACGCTGTGTTGGGTAGGCTTTGTTTTGAGCTCACCAGTGGCGGCCAGAAAGGGCACCAAGGTGAGGTGTACCACGCAGCAATCTTCGCCGAGTTCCCAGATCAGCTGTCTCACTGATTCAATGTAAGGGAGGGCTTCAATATCACCCACCGTTCCACCGATTTCGGTAATCACCACTTCAAATTCACCGGTATTGCCGAGCAGCTTGATGCGCCGCTTGATTTCATCGGTGATGTGGGGGATCACTTGAACCGTTTTGCCAAGGAACTCTCCTTTGCGTTCTTTCTCGATGACCGATTGATAAATTCGGCCTGTAGTTACATTGTTCGCCTGACTGGTAGGTCGATTGAGAAAGCGTTCATAGTGCCCAAGATCGAGGTCTGTTTCTGCGCCATCATTGGTCACATAGCACTCTCCATGTTCGTAAGGATTGAGTGTTCCGGGATCGATATTGATGTAGGGGTCGAGTTTCTGGATGGTTACAGAATAGCCTCTAGCCTGAAGCAGTTTGGCCAGCGATGCGGCGATAATTCCTTTACCGAGAGAGGAGGTGACGCCACCGGTCACAAAGATGTACTTCGTTGCTGCCATTTCGCTTCGCAAAAACAGCGGCAAAAGTACAAAGAAGCAGGGGAGGGGTGGGTTTTATTCGCCGTACTCTTTCAGGAAACTTCCCGCCTTCTCTACCATTTCACGCGAACCGATGAAGAAAGGTACCCGCTGATGCAGTTCATTGGGTTGAATTTCCATGATTCTGCGCTTGCCATCCGTTGCCAATCCGTGGGCTTGTTCCGCAATAAAAGCCAGCGGATTGCATTCGTAAAGCAGACGCAGCTTGCCATTGGGCGCCGTGGTTCCTTTAGGATAGATATAAATGCCTCCTTTGAGCATGTTTCGGTGGAAGTCTGAAACCAATGAGCCGATGTAGCGCGAAGAATAAGGTCTGTTGGTGGCCGGATCAAGCTCTTGACAGTACTTCAGATATTTCTTAACACCATCGGGAAAATGAACGTAGTTGCCCTCATTGATGGAGTAGATTTTTCCGGTATTGGGGATGGTAAGGTTGGGATGACTGAGGTAAAAGCTCCCAATTCCCGGATCGAAGGTAAATCCGTTCACCCCTCTACCGGTGGTATACACCAACATGGTACTTGAACCGTACACCACATAGCCAGCGGCCACTTGCTTATCTCCTGGTTGTAAGAAATCTTGCAGCTCTACCGGAGTGCCGGGTTCTGTTACTCTTCGATAAATACTGAAAATGGTACCCACAGACACGTTCACATCAATGTTTGAGGAGCCATCCAGCGGATCAATCAGTACTACATATTTAGAGGTGCTGTGAATAGGGTCGTTGAAGGCAATGTAATCTTCATTTTCTTCAGAAGCCACGCCACATACTTCTCCTCTGGCTCTCAGGGCTCTAATGAAAATCTCATCGGCAAACACATCCAGTTTCATCTGGGTTTCACCTTGCACATTTTGATTTCCAGCTTGACCGAGGATGTCAGCCAATCCGGCCTTGTTGATCTCGCGGTTTACCACCTTGGCAGCGATGCGGATGGAACTCAACAATTGACTCAGTTCACCAGAGGCATAGGGGAAGTCCTTTTGGTTTTCAACAATGAACTCGCCTAGGGTTTGCGGTAGATTCATAGGTACTTGGGGGTAGGTGCCCAAAGATGCAAAAAAGGCGGAGCGAAATACAAGAACATTGGTCAGCTTTGTAGTTGCAGTCTCCAAGCGCCTTGCAGCATGCATTTTCGGTGCAATTTTCAAGGCGATCAATTTTTTACTTCATGAAAGCGAGCATCATACATCCCATTCAAGAAATGCATCTCCCAGCGGTACTCGAACTCATTCGCGAGCTGGCAGTTTATGAGCGCGAGCCTGAAGCGGTAAGCATAGACGAGCAAGTGTTAAGGCAGGCGCTCTTTGAAGAGGAGGTGGCCTATGGTTGGGTGGCCGAGTGGGATGGGGAAGTGGTTGGTTTGGCCATTGGCTATGTACGTTTTTCCACCTGGAAAGGCCCTTGTGGCTATTTAGAAGATTTGGTGGTGAAGGCCTCCCATCGCGGAAAAGGCATAGGAGAACAACTGCTCACAACCTTTATCGATCATTCGCGCGCTAAGGGTTGGGCCTATGTGCAATGGCAGGTGTTGGATTGGAATGAACCGGCTGTTCGATTCTACGAGCGCATGGGAGCGCAGGTTGAAAAGAATTGGTGGAATGTTCGGTACTATCTGCCATAAAAAAAGGTGAGGAGAGCCTCACCTTTCGAATAGTGTATAGGTACGCTGATTAAGCCTTAATCGTCATCTTCTTTGGCATCATCAGCAACATCGATGTTGAGTTCGCCATCGTTAGAATCAGTATCGTCATCGTCGTCATCTAAGAAAGCTTCCACTTTTCTTTCCAGTTCAATGCCCACCTTCACCAGAAACTTGGTGTCTGTTGTTTCCATTGGAACGGCAGATACCCATTCTCCTTTGGCGTTCTTGAACTTGATGATGGCATCATCATAACCGTACGGATAGGTATCCGTTAATAACTGCAACATCTCCTGCGTGATATTGCGGTAGTCTACTATCACTCTTTTCTTATCCATTTCAAACCGGGATTACCAGCCCAGCACCCACGCAAAAATAAGCGGCGCCACAATTGAAGCATCACTTTCTACAATGAACTTTGGCGTGTCTATATCGAGCTTTCCCCAGGTGATTTTTTCATTGGGTACAGCACCAGAATAAGAGCCGTAACTTGTTGTGCTGTCGCTTATTTGACAGAAATAGCTCCAGAAAGGGATGTCCTCCATTTCGAGGTCTTGGTACAGCATAGGCACCACGCAAATTGGAAAATCGCCAGCAATGCCTCCTCCAATTTGGAAGAATCCGACACCTTTTCCGCCAGAATGATCTTGGTACCATTGTGCCAGCCAAGCCATGTATTCAATGCCCGATTTAACGGTAGAAGCCTTCAGTTGGCCCTTGATGCAATAAGAGGCAAAGATGTTTCCCATGGTGCTGTCTTCCCAACCGGGAACAACAATGGGCAGGTTTCTTTCGGCAGCCGCCAACATCCAACTATTCTCTGGATCGATCTCATAGTACTGCTCCAATACGCCACTGCGCAGCATATCGTACATATACTCATGCGGGAACTTCCGAACGCCGGCAGATTCTGCTTCTGACCAAAGTTGGTAAATGTGTTTTTGCAAACGACGAAATGCTTCTTCTTCGGGAATGCAAGTGTCGGTAACCCGGTTGAATCCTTGATCGAGCAAGGCGCGTTCTTCTTCAGGACTTAAATCGCGGTAGTTGGGTACTCTCTTGTACGATTTGTGCGCCACCAGATTCATCAGGTCTTCTTCGAGATTCGCTCCGGTGCAGGAAATAATGTCCACCTTGCCTTGGCGGATCATCTCAGCCAAACTGATGCCTAGCTCACCGGTACTCATGGCACCTGCCAGGGTGACCATCATTTTACCACCTTCCATCAAGTGGGTTTCATAACCCTTGGCAGCGTCTACCAGCGCAGCAGCATTGAAATGCCGGTAGTGGTGCTCAATAAATTTTGAAATAGGTCCTTTCATGATTGGGGGTTCAGGGGGTTAATAACCAAGTATTTTCAGCATGCTCTTGTAGCTCTGTTCTTTGGCAAAAAGTCGGGTGCGAATTTCACCTTCTTCATCTTCTTCAATGACCACGTGCTTAGGGGCTGGCAGCAAACAATGCTGAATTCCTCCGTAGCCAGCCAGTGAGTCTTGATAGGCACCTGTATTGAAGAAGCCAATGTATTGCACATCGTCTTCGGCTCGTTTGGGAAGGTAAATGGCGTTGGCATGCTGTTCAGAGTTGTAATAATCATCGCTGTCACAAGTAAGCCCTCCTAAGAGTACTCGCTCATACTCTCTGTCCCAGTTGTTGATTGCCAACAAGATAAAGCGTTTGTTAATCGCCCAAGCGTCGGGCAGAGTAGTCATGAACGAGCCGTCAATCATATTCCAGTTTTCCCGGTCGTTTTGTTTTTTCTGATCGAGTACACTAAACAGTGTGGCACCGCTTTCTCCAACGGTGTAGGAGCCGAACTCGGTGAAGATATGCGGTTCTTTTACCCCGCGATCAGAGCAGGTGTGCTTGATTTGCGCAATAATCTCTTCTGCCATATAGGCGTAATCGTATTCATAGGAGAGCGAGTTCTTGACCGGAAATCCTCCGCCAATATTCAGTGAATCGAGTGAGGGACAGATTTTCTTCAGCTCGCAGTAGACATTCACGCACTTCAGCAATTCGCTCCAATAATACGCCGTGTCATTGATGCCTGTATTGATGAAGAAGTGCAGCATTTTAAGCTCAAAGCGATCATGTCCTTTCAGTTTCTGCTCGAAGAAGGGGATGATGTCTTTGTAGCCAATGCCCAGGCGACTGGTATAAAACTCGAATTTGGGCTCTTCTTCGGCGGCAATGCGAATACCTAATTTCAACTTGTGGGGCACATTATTCTCGTACGCTTCAAGTTCTTTGGTATTGTCGAGCACCGGAATGATGTTCTCGTATCCGTTCTCGCGAAGTCGGGCAATGTTCTCAATGTACTGTGGCTTTTTAAAGCCATTGCAAACAATGTAGTGCTTCTTGCTGATCTTGCCTTCTTCGGCCAAGGCTTCTACTATATTAATATCGAAAGCCGAAGAAGTCTCAATATGCACATCGTTCTTTAGCACTTCATCTAAAACAAAGGAGAAATGCGAGCTCTTGGTGCAATAGCAGTAGTAGTACTTGGCCTTGTAATCTGCCTTCACCATGGCTACATTAAAAAGCATTCGGGCCTTTTGAATCTGCTGACTGATCTTGGGGAGGTAAGACAGCTTTAAGGGTGTTCCATACTGCTTGATGATGTCCATCAAATAGATGCCATTCCAGGTGAGGTCATGGCCTTCGAGTTCAAACTCTTCCTGTGGCCATTCAAAGGTTTGATCAATGAGATCGAAATACTTGTTGCGCATGTTTGTTTGCCTAACGGACTGCGTTTGGCCGGCAAAAGTAATTGCGATGAAGCATATGCAATATTAAATTTTACAAGTAACTAAGTTGGTTAGGGGTGTTGAGTAGCCAACCGGTAATACTGAATCTTGGACGGTTAGTGGGTAGCACTTCGTGTTCTAGTGCATGGCTTGCAAATAACACCAATCTTCCGTTGGTGGGTAGAATATCCTCATAATGAGTATCATCAAGATAAATTCTAAGTGCTCCGCCGTCTTTTTCTTGCCAATTCTCGTTGAGATATAAAATGGCACTAAGCAACCTATGATTGTTGGTCTGATGTACATCTAAGTGTTTTACATAGTGTCGTCCTATAGGGTAGTAGGTGAAATGGATCTCGATATCTCTTAGAGGAGCACGCAAAGGTTCAGCCAGTGATTGGGGAAGTTGTAAGAGGGGTTGGAGGGTGTTCAAAATAGGAGAAGGCAGTTTTTGCCGATCGATCCATTGGATCAAATCGCCGCGTACTTCCCTTGATTTCTGATAAAGGTGAGCACTTCCAGTTCCCGCCAATCGCAAAGCATCTTCTGATTCTAAGGCTTCTATATGCTTGCGAAGAAGTTCGCAATCTTTGGCGGAGATGAAGTGATCAACAATGGCATAAGAACGATCAGCCAGCTGCTGGGCAATGCGTTCAAACAAAGGTTTGTTCAAAGGCCAAAAGGTGAAAAAAGGCGCGCGAAATTAGGCGCAAACACTATAGAAATAGGAGGGCGAACTAAAATAAAGGCAGTAATTCTTAGTCGTTGAGGTTATTGCTCAGCATCAAAGATTCTAAGGTATGTCCTGCTTGATCAATGATTTCCCGAATCAGCATATCCAATTCATGGGTGGCACTCTTTAAATGCACCACGGTTTGCGCTTTGATTAATGGATTGTCATCCATGTGTTCTAACAACATCTGGGTAAGTCCTAGGATGTTACTCAAAGGTCTGCGAAGCTCATGAGAGTGTTTCCAAGATATGGCCGCGAGCACCTCATTTTGCTTCATAATCTGCAACTCATGAACTTTCCTATCGGTAATATCTCGTGCAACATTTGACACGCCAATAATTTGCTCTTGCTCATCTCTTACCGGAAAGAAGCGTACTGACCACCAGCGATCTCGAAACAATCGAATTTCTTCTTGGGTCTCCCCGGCCATAGCAGCGGCTAAGAGCGGAGAAATTTCCGGACGTAGTTCTTCAGGAACTATAGACAAGTACTCCATTCCATGCTGCACTTCGCGTTGGTAAAGAATATTTGCCAACTGCCGAGACCTCGCGTTTAAAAACTGAATTTTCCCTTCCGGGTCAATGAAAGTGATGGCTTCAGAAGTACTGTCGTTTATGGCACGGAGGAGTGATTCTTGCTCAGCCAGTTTGAGTTCAGCCTTCTTTCTTCTGCTCACATCCCTGGCCATCACCAGAAAATCTTCCTCACCCAACAAACTTACTCTGGCTTCAAAAAATTTGGTCTCCTGGCGGAATTCCATGGAGTAAGAAATCTCTGCAATGCTTCCTTCTAACTTGGTTTTGTAGAGGGCCGTGCCCAATTGTTCGCAAATGTGAGGAGGAAGTACTTGGCTAAAGTGTTGACCAATAAAGTCTTGTGGTGGGCTTTAGAGTTCTTCACGCTTTCCTTTATAATCTATGAATTTGCCGTCTTTGTCAAGGATGAAGAAGATATCAGGAATGCTTTTAATTAAGGTTTTTTGGTACTCAGAGAGCGCCTTCTTTTCATGGATGTCGGTAGAGTTTAAACTAAATCCAATGATGTTGCCCACCTCATCAGTCGCGGGAAAGTAGCGGAATTGATACCAATGTCCGAGGTAGGGAAAATCACTCACCACAGACTCTCCATTTAATGCTTGCTGCGAATGCTTGATAAAGGGCTCCCTTGCATCAGGAATGACATAGGGCCATATTTCCTCCATGATTTGCAGCTCCCGACCAAAGAGTTTGAAATTGCTTCTGAAGGCAGATCGGTTGAAAGCCAGTATCTTGTAATCGGCACTGATGAGCAGGTAGCCATCTGTGGTGCTGTCAAGAATGGCGTTCAGTTGACTTTTAAACTTGTTGGCTTCTTGCGTAATGCGCAGTTCCTCCGAAAGGTCTCTGCCAAGGCATAAGATGCCTTCTGGAATACCTGGTGATGATTCGAGGAGATGAAATTCCCAACTCGACCAAGTATACGTGCCGTTTGTGGGTTTTCGTATTTCCACCACCGCAACTTCGCTCGGATTGGCAAGAAGTTCTTGTGTGGCCACCATACACTTCTCTACATCTTCGGGATGTACTGTTTCAACAAAGGAGG
>CAZDPF010000079.1:0-4673 GCA_964507215.1 uncultured Chryseobacterium sp.
CCTCCCTCCATCCCCCATGAAATCCACACCATTCATCCCTGTGATATATGGTAATTTCGCGCTTCCATTTCGAGAGATGTTATGAAGCGCTATCCCGAATACAAACAGCTCAACCTCCCCGCCATCCACCAAGAGATCCTGCAACGCTGGAAAGAAGAGAATACCTTCCAACGTTCACTCGACCTCCGGGAAGGTCAAGCACCCTATGTCTTCTATGAGGGTCCCCCCTCCGCCAATGGCATGCCGGGCATTCACCACGTGCTATCGCGCACCATCAAAGACCTCTTCTGTCGCTACCATACCTTGAAAGGACAACAGGTACAGCGCAAAGCAGGTTGGGATACCCATGGCCTCCCCATTGAATTGGGCGTAGAGAAAGAACTGGGCATTACCAAAGAAGACATCGGCAAGCGCATCAGCATCGCAGAATACAATGATGCTTGTAGAAAAGCCGTGATGCGCTACACAGATCATTGGAACGCACTCACTGAGCAAATGGGCTATTGGGTAGATATGAGCGATCCTTATATCACCTACAAAACCAAATACATTGAAACGGTTTGGTGGCTGCTCAAAGAACTCTGGAACAAAGATTTAATCTATAAGGGCTACACCATTCAGCCCTATTCGCCCAAAGCAGGCACCGGACTGAGTTCGCACGAACTCAACCAGCCGGGCACTTACCGCGAGGTGAAAGACACTACCGTAATTGCGCAGTTTCTGTTGGAGGCTACGCCAGAGAAGCTAGCCCTCTTTGGCGATGAGCCGGTGCACCTGCTGGCTTGGACCACCACCCCTTGGACCTTGCCCGCCAATACCGCACTGGCCGTTGGCGCCAATATCAGCTATTCACGCGTGGCCACTTACAATGCCTATACCCATCAGCCCATTCAAGTGGTGCTGGCCGATGCTTTAGTGCCCAAGTATTTTAAAGAGAAAGATGCGGAGATCGCGCTGGAAGCGTATCAGCCAGGCGATAAGCAGATTCCTTGGAAGAAGATTGACAGCGTGAAAGGCGCGCAATTGGTGGGGCTGCGCTATGAGCAGTTGATTCCCATTGTACAGCCCATGCAACAGGCTGATCAGGCTTTCCGGGTGATTGCGGGTGATTTTGTAAGCACGGAAGACGGAACGGGCATTGTGCATATTGCCCCCACGTTTGGGGCAGACGATGCCCGGGTTGCGGCAGCCGCCGGGGTTCCTCCGATGTTGGTCAACGATGGAGAGGGCAGAGGAGTGCCCATTGTAGATTTACAAGGTAAGTATGTGTCGGCCATGGGCCCTTATGCGGGTCAGTATGTGAAGGATGAGTATTATGCTGAGGGCGAAAAGCCGGAGAAGGGACTGGATGTAAGCATTGCCATCGACCTAAAGGAAGCCAACAAAGCCTTTAAAGTAGAGAAGTACGAGCACAGCTATCCGCACTGCTGGCGAACCGATCGCCCCATTCTCTACTATCCGCTTGATTCGTGGTTTATCAAAGCCAGCGCTGCCCGTACTACCATGTTGGAGAACAATGCGAAAATCAATTGGAAGCCACGCTCTACAGGCGAAGGGCGCTTTGGCAATTGGTTGGAGAACTTGAACGACTGGAATTTGAGTCGCTCGCGCTTTTGGGGCATTCCCTTGCCAATCTGGAGTACCGAAGATGGCCACGAACGCCGCATTATTGGTTCGGTGGAGGAGCTGCAGCAGGCCTGCGAAGAGGCGGTTCAAGCGGGTTTGATGGAATCCAATCCGCTGGCCTCATTCAAAGCGGGCGACTTTTCAGCCGATAACTATGATGCGGTAGATCTCCACAGGCCCCATGTAGACGCCATTGTATTGCGAAGTGCGAGCGGTAAACCCATGCGCCGCGAAGCAGATTTGATTGATGTGTGGTTTGATTCGGGCGCTATGCCCTACGCCCAGTGGCATTATCCCTTTGAAAACAAAGAACAGTTTGAGCGCTCTTTTCCCGCTGACTTTATTGCCGAAGGCGTAGATCAAACACGCGGATGGTTCTACACTTTGCACGCCATTGCCAGTATGGTGATGGGCACTCCGGCCTATAAGAATGTGGTGAGCAACGGATTGGTGCTAGACAAGAACGGACAGAAGATGTCGAAGCGCTTGGGCAATGCGGTAGATCCCTTTGCTACCATGGAACAGTATGGGGCCGATGCGCTTCGCTGGTATATGGTGAGCAATGCCCAACCTTGGGACAATCTTCGGTTTGATGCGGAAGGCATTGCAGAGGTGCAGCGGAAGTTCTTCGGTACATTGTACAACACCTATAACTTCTTTGCGCTCTATGCCAATATTGATGGCTTCGATGGCAGCCAAGAACCTTCTCTTGCCGATGCGTCTCCGCTAGACCGCTGGATATTGTCTGAGCTGCATAGCTTGATTGCCGAGGTAGACCAGGCCTATGCCGATTATGAACCAACCCGGGCGGCGCGCGCCATACAGGAGTTCACGGTAGAAAACCTGAGCAACTGGTTCGTACGGCTCAGTCGCCGCCGCTTCTGGAAAGGCGAACAAGGTCCAGATAAGCTCTCCGCCTTCGCCACCCTCTATGAATGCCTCGAGACGCTGGCTTTGCTGATGTCGCCCATCGCCCCATTCTTCGCAGATAGACTGTACCGCGATCTGCAATCGGGTATGGAAAAAGCCGGGGCAGATTCTGTGCATCTGGCAGATTTCCCCAAAGCACAAACAGCCAAAATCGATCAAGAGCTGCAGTGGCGCATGCGGAAAGCACAAACCATCACCTCGCTCACCCTCGGCATCAGAAAGAAAGAGCGCATCAGGGTGCGGCAACCACTCCACAAGCTGGTGGTACCCATCCTCAACAGCCAGCAAAAAGAACAGCTTCTTCCAGTAGCCGATCTCATCATGGCCGAAGTGAATGTGAAAGAGTTGGAGTGGATGGAAGACACTTCCGGACTGATTGTGAAAAGAGCCAAACCCAACTTCAAAGTGCTCGGTCCGCGCGTGGGCAAGCATATGAAAGCCCTCACGGCGGCTGTTCAGGCATTGGGCCAAGAGGAAATCAGACTGTACGAACAAGCGGGCGCGTTGGAGATTCAGTTAGACGATCAACCCTTTGCCCTGCAAGCCGGCGACTTGGAAGTAATGGCCGATGACATTCCCGGTTGGTTGGTGGCCAGCGAAGGCGATACCACCATTGCCCTCGATATTCAAATAGACGAGGCCCTGTGGAAAGAAGGCATGGCCCGCGAATTGGTCAACCGCATACAGAACCTGCGGAAAGACCTCGACCTCGAGCTCACCGCCCGCATCCAATTAGAGATTGTGGCCGATGACCGTTTGTGGGAAGCCTTCAGTGCTCACCAAGCGTATATCTGCCGAGAGGTGCTGGCCACTGCTTTTGCCCGCAGCCAGTCCAATCGCTTGCCCGATGCCAAAGCCGTAGAGCTGGAAGAATGGGAAGTGCTTATCGGACTGCAATTGGCCGCAGCGAAGGATTAACTGAAAAGAGCAATAAGCGAAAGCCGTATATCCACCGTTATAGGGAGGAATCGCAATGAAAGTAAGCCATTCTCATCGGTTAAAAAGAGCGCAAAATGCTGGCCCTTTTCCGAAACTTAATGAGCGCGCTTTCGTTCATTCTGATACATTTGCCCTCTTCCATTAAAAAGTCACATCATGGCAGATACAAGAACGCGTTATTCAGACGAAGAACTGGCCGAGTTCAAAGGCCTGATTCAAGAGAAGATTAAAAAGGCTGAGGCTGATCTATTGGTGTTGAAAGAGAACTTCGCCAATGATCGGAACAATGGCACAGACGATACGGCCCCAACCTTCAAAGCTTTTGAAGAGGGTTCAGATACCATGAGCAAAGAAGCCAATAGTCAATTGGCTTTGCGACAAGAGAAGTTCATCCGCGATTTGAAGAATGCCCTCGTTCGCATTGAGAACAAAACCTACGGCATTTGCCGGGTTACTGGACAACTGATTGACAAAGAGCGGCTGCGTTTGGTGCCCCATGCTACTTTGAGCATCGAAGCCAAAAACAGGCAATAAGGGTGAAGAAAGCCCTTTGGATTGTTGCTGCGGTCTTGCTAGCCGATCAGGCGCTCAAGTTCTGGGTGAAACTCAACTTTCGCATGGGAGAAGAGTTGCGTATTGCTGATTGGTTTATTCTGCATTTCACCGAAAACCCAGGAATGGCCTTTGGCTTAGAGCTGGGTGGAGATTATGGCAAACTCGCCTTGAGCCTGTTTCGCATAGTTGCGGTGGTGGGCATCTTCTTCTGGCTGCGCTCGTTGAGTAAGCAAAAAGCGCCTGGTGTTGCCATCGTTTCGGTGGCACTCATCTTGGCCGGTGCACTGGGGAATATTATAGACAGTGCTTTTTACGGATTGATTTTTAGCGATAGCATGCGTGAAGTGGCAACGCTTTTTCCCGAGGGTGGCGGTTATGCCAGTTTCTTGCATGGCAGGGTGGTAGATATGTTCTACTTCCCTTTGTTCAAAGGCTACTTACCTGATTGGTTGCCTATTTGGGGAGGCGATTATTTCATCTTCTTTCGCCCCATCTTCAACCTGGCCGATAGCAGTATTTCAGTAGGCGTTTTTCTCTTGCTGCTCTTCCAAAGGAAGGCTTTCCACTAGCGTAAAAAGACTATCCAACAAAAAAGCCCCCCACTCAATGAGCGGAGGGCTTTT
>CAZDPF010000079.1:4773-10892 GCA_964507215.1 uncultured Chryseobacterium sp.
GCGTAAAAAGACTATCCAACAAAAAAGCCCCCCACTCAATGAGCGGAGGGCTTTTACGGATTGATTTTCTTTCCAAGTTATTACTCCACGCGAGCCAGCGTAAACCGTTCGGTATCGGTAACGGTCTCACCAGTTCCACCAGGAGAAGGAGAGGTTTCACTGTAAACGAGTTCCAGAGAATTCTGCGAGATAGAGCTAGCAGTAAATACTGTTGTATCATTAGACGAATTAATGATGTACAGGGTATTGCTGGCAATGCTAAAAGTGCCCTCTATATCTTTCCAACCAGAACTGTAAGGGGTATTGGTAGAATAGTCTCTAGCCACATAACGATAACGAATATCTGCAACACTATTGCTATCGAAGCTAAAAGTGCTAGGCCGATAAATGGAGTCTGTGGTGTAGTCGTTGTCAACTGGAAAACCTTGAATACTTCCTACAGAAGTGCGCTGAATAGCACTCACATTCCATTCGCCTACTATTACATCTGATAAATTGGCAGAAGGTGTAGGGTTGTTATTGGTTTCTTTCTCGCAAGCGGCTAAGGTCAATCCGGCGAGAATTACAAAGAAGATGGGTCTCATGCTTTTGTTTGTGTAAAGGGTTGTTTGTTAAGTTGGTAAAATTATAGCTGCCAAGTCAGGCCAATAGTAACTTCGCTGTTGGGCTGTGTGAGCGTTCGCAAATGGTCAAAGTTGGCGCCTATTTCATCTGAAGAAGGCAGCTCTTGATCATCCCATTTTTCGTTGAAGTTGTTGTCTTGGTAGAATACGATGGCTTGGTTGATGATGTCTCTCCAGGTCACATTCACCGAAATCTTTTCTGTGATTTGTTGGCGATAGCGGAAGTCTAAGAGCGGACGAGGGTGTTCCCAGATCGGTTCGAGGTTCAATTCGCGGTTGCCGGTGACTACAATGCGTCGTCCGTAGGTATTGTAGAGCAGAATGAAGTCTGCATCCCACTTGTCAACATGATAGTCTACCCCTAGATTGAGGATAAAGGGCGATTGTCCGATCATCGGGCGATCGTACGGATTGCCATTTTGGTCTTGTTGGCTGATGGCAGAGCGAATCCAAGAGTAGTTACCGAAGAACACCCAGTTTTGCCAGTATTCTGGAGCGCCAAACAGGGCGAAATCAAATCGCCAGCTCAGCTCCAAGCCGTAGTTGTTGGCTTCCGGAGAGTTCTGCCAAGTAATAAAATAAGAGTCTTGCGCTTGACGAAGGGCCAATTCGATAGGGCCATCGAAGTTTTTATAATAGGCACTTAACGAAACCATCTGTCCACGACTCAAGAAGTACTCATAACGGAAGTCGTAGTTCTGAATCTCTGCCTGACGAAGATTCTGGTTACCAACCTTGTCCATGAAGAAGTCGAAATCGAAGAAGCTAAACGGTGCCAGTTCGCGGAATTCAGGGCGAGATACTGCTTGAGAATAGCTCACCCGAACATTTGATTTCTCATTCACCTTCAGAATAATATTGGTAGATGGCAGCAGATTGCTGTAGGTGTAGGTTTCGTCAATCGTTCCGGTACCCGGGCGTTGGGTAGCCAAGCCTGATTGCAAAGTCTGGGTGAAGTCTTCTTGACGTACTCCACCGGTTAAACGCAACCATTCGGTCACATTGAGATCGAGCATTACATAAGCAGCCGTGTTTTCAGAGGTTCCGGTATAGGCATCAGAAGCAGAAGTGATGTCGAGAATCTGAATACCATCTGGGAAACTCATATTATCAGTAGAGAAGATTTGGTTGATGGGCTGTAGGCTGATATCGGGATTGAATTGGTTGCCAGCGAAGGTGTATCCTACCACATTGGCATTGAAGTTACGGTCGCGTGTTTGGTAGTAGCCTCCCACTTTGATCGCCTGCTTCCGCTTGAAGAGTTTGTAGTTGAATTTTACATTGCCAAAGAAGCTATTGTTGTCTTCTTCTAGGGCGCTCCAGAAGCGTCCGCCGTCTTCCAGTTTTACGGTTGCGGGAGTGGCCCATTGGTAGCGAGGGGTTTCAGACACCTGTGGGTTCCAGAAATAGCGCATTCGCTTGAGGTCTGGCGCTTCATTCACAATATTGCTGATCGAACCTCCCCAGTCTACTTCAAAATCGCCCTTCTCGTTCAGGCGTATTTTGTGCTGCCCCATCAATTGGTGTACACGCAATTGGTTGGTGTTGTAATTGAATTCATAACGGCGAACGCGGAATTCTCGGTCTGTAATTGCCAAGTCATCATTGGGTTCTTTACCATCAGCGATGTAGAAGAGGTCGTTCGATACAATGGAATAAGAGTTATTCAAAGTGAATTGGTTGGCGCCTATCTTGTAGGAAAGGTTGAGCAGTGCCCCCCAGTTTTTCGATTGGTTGATCTCCTCTCTATTGATGTCTTCCAAGAAGCGAGATCTGGAGTTTTCATTGCCTACTGCGCCATCTGGCACTTCAATATTGGTTGAGCGAATGCTGCGGCCTGTAGTTTTAGAGGAATAATTGAGGGCAAGGTTTCCACCGAAGCTCGACTTGCCAAAATCTCGTTTGAGACCTCCGCTAATATTGAAGCGCAAATAGGGGAGTGCCGTCATGTCAGTAGGCAGCCAGTTGTTTTGAAACTGTTGGCTTGGTTCGATGGCGTTAGGACCTCTGTTTCTGATGTCATTGGCATTGTCAACTTGCGGCAGTTTGCGTTCATCGGCCACAAATCCCCAATTGTCAGCGCCATAGCCTTCGTAATGTTGAACATTATTAAAAGTTACTCCGAGGTTCATTCCTGTTGAAGCAGAAACACGCAGATAATCTTCAGTAGGGAAGTTTCGCGTTTCAATCTGTATAAGCCCTCCTGCAAATTCCGCTGGTAAATCAGCCTGAGCGGTTTTGTAGATGAAGAGGTTTTCAATCATGGTGGTGGGGTAGAGGTCGAAGGAGAATACCTTTCGATCGGGCTCTGAAGCGGGCATAATGGCACCGTTCACCATGGCGAGGTTGTAGCGGTCATTCAATCCGCGTACAATAATGTACTTGCCGTTTTCTATAGTGGTACCGCTGGTGCGCTTGAGGATGTCTGCCGAGTTGTTGTCGGGCATACGACGAATCTGCTCACTTGAAACACCTTCCAACACCACTGAGCTGTTTTTCTGGGTAAGTTGGATGGCTTGCACCGAGTTGCGAACTGCCTCTGCCGTTACCGTGATTTCGCCTAACTCCTCACTGGCAGTTTGCAACGCAATGTCGAGTTTGGTGGTTTTACCGGCTTCCACCTTTACACCAGAGATGCTGGTTTTCTGATAGCCCAAAAGCTGAACTGTTACCGTATATGTTCCAGGAGCCAATCCTTGGATAGAATAGTATCCATCAAAGTCGGTGTAAGTTCCTTTGGACTGTCCTGAAATGGTGACGGCAGCATTAAAGGCGCTTTCGCCATTGCTCTTGTCTTGTACTTTACCAGCTATTCCTCCGGTTTGTGCGGTTGAAACAAAAGCGCACAACAGAAGGGTAATCAAAAGGTTGAAATGCAGTTGCAAACGCATCATACTTCGGTTTTAGGCCGGGGGCGAAAGTACAGCCGTGATGGTGAAGATTACCCTGCGGAAACATTCGTAACAAATTGATAAACAGAAATTAACATAGTCACAAAAAGAAAAGATTCGGTAACATTCCACTAACTCAAAACGAGGTTCAGCAGAGGACTTTTGGATCAAACCAAAACCCATTAACAAATGCTTACCTCTATGAAGAAGGCAGGTCTCTTGACTGCCGCTTTAGTTGCAGGAAACGTGGCCATGGCCCAGCTTCCTGTTTCGGTGATATCGGGCAACATCACGTCTGATCGCACCTTCTCTAACGACACCGTTTACCAATTAGACGGTTTCGTATATGTTAAGAACAATGCTACCTTAACTGTAGAAGCGGGTACCGTTGTACAAGGCTACATTGATCCCGTATTGGGCAACAGCAAAGGTACTTTGATCATCACCCGTACAGGTTTTATTGATGCCCGTGGTACGGAGTGTGAGCCTATCGTATTTACTTCAGCCAATCAGCCAGGTTTGCGTGGCACTGGTGACTGGGGTGGTATCATCGTGCTAGGTGAGGCTACCATCAATCGCGGTACTGACCAAGGTGGTTATTTCACAGATATCATTGAAGGTGGATTGACTGGAGATGCTGCTGACCGTACGTTCGGTGGTAACAATGACCAAGATTCATCAGGTGTAATGCAGTATGTGCGTATCGAGTTTGCTGGTATCGCTTTCACCCCAAACAATGAGATCAACTCATTGACTACTGGTGGTGTAGGTGAGAAAACCGTAATCGACCACATCATGGTGTCTTATGCTGGTGACGACGCTTTCGAAATGTTCGGTGGCAAGTGGAACGGTTCTCACTTGATCGCTCATCGCACGCTTGATGACAACTTCGATTGTGACCAAGGCTATCGTGGTAACATCCAGTGGGGTATCGTGTATCACGAAGCCAATACTGCTGACATCTCTCGTTCTGAAGGTTGGGAAACTGACAACTGGAGCTCTAATCCCAATGGCCAACCTCGTACGGCACCTGTTTTCTCTAACATCACTTTGATCGGACCCAAGGCCACTGGTACTCCTAACAGCTTGCACCAGTCTGCTGCACGTATCCGTCGCGGTGCTTGGACCAGCATTCACAACTCAGTATTTGTTGATCACTTGAGTGGTTTGTACATCGATGGCAACGACACCTATGCCGGTTGGAACGCGGGTATGGAGTTCAAGGGTAACATTATGGCTGGTATGACCGATAACTACAAAGCTGCCGGTACACACACAGTAGCTGATATGGGACTTCTTTGGGAGGCCAGCAACACCAACTACGCCAACACTTCTTCTGTAGGTTTCAATGCAGCTTACAACGTAGTTACTGGTCCTAATCTCGTTCCAGAAGCTGGTTCAGTATTGTTGAGCGGTTCAAACTGGACCTTCACTGGTGCTTCTGACTTCAACCAAGTTTCTTACAGAGGTGCTTTGGATCGCAACAACGATTGGACGGCCAACTGGACAGAGTGGGATCCACAAACTGCTGATTACAGCAATGGTATCAGCACTGGCGTGAGTGGTGTAATGGCTTCTACTCCTGGTAACTACACTGCAAGTTTGTCTTGGACTAGCACTGGTGCAAGCGTTTATAACGTATGGTTCCGTATGGTAGGTGATGCCAACTGGACCCGTGTAAATAGCAACACCAACAGCCGTTCTATCAGACCACTTGCCCCAGGTAACTATGAGTACTACATCTCTGAGTCTGCTGGCGCTAACCCTTCTTGCATCGAGACCTTCTCTATCGATTGTGAAGATTTCACTTACAGCACCAACGTTTTCCAAATTAATGACGCGACAGGTGGTAAAGTGAACGTATTCGGAGTTTCTGGTGGTCGTCGTACTTGGGACTTTGGTATCTCTAACGGTACTGACACTACTTGGGCAAACAACCGTTACTCAAACCGTTTCTTGGGATTGACTCCTGGTACTTACACCATCTATGTAAAAGACGCTTATGATTGCTACAGCACTCAAGCTTCTCAAGTGACCATCAATGCTGTTGATTCTAACGTAATTCCTACTCTTACTAACGTACAGAATCTAGGTGGTGGAACTTTGCGTCCTATTTGGACTGTAGCTGATAACAGCGGTTTGGATGCTTATCAGATTCGTGTAAGAGACTTAACAGGCGGTGGTTCAGGTACTTTGTACAACACCTATGTGGTTTCTGGCGGTGCAGCTACCCAATTTGACGTGACTGGACTTCCAGCAGCTCGCTATCGTATTGATGTTCGTTCAAGAGCTACAGGTGGTGTATTTGCCGGCCGTGTTTACTCGAACTTTATGGAGCGTATTGTATCATCAAACAAGAACGGTGGTGCTGACGCATCTATCGATGGGGTGAACGTTGTTCGTAGCTATCCAAACCCAACTTCAGAGAATCTTTATGTAGTGGCCGATCAAGGCTCAAACGTAATGTTGATGGATATGAGCGGCCGTGTAATTGCTCAACAGGATGTAGTGGCTTCTGAAGTGAGCTTCAATATGAGCGTACTTCCTGCTGGTGTGTACATGGTACGCATCACCAACGGTGCTGAAGTAATCACTGAGAAGATTG
>CAZDPF010000080.1:0-8112 GCA_964507215.1 uncultured Chryseobacterium sp.
CAAAGTCAATTGGAAGAAAGCAGAATCTTCAAATAATTCTGACAAATCATCTGGTAATAAGCACCATGACACTTCTTAGCACCAGATGAAAACAATGAAATTACTGCACCCAAAAGTGAATAAGTAGCACGACAGGGCCAACGAGTAGGACGAATGAGCCAAAAAGCGCTCCGACGATAGTGATGGGCTATCATTCAATAGTTATGAGCTATCAGAGCGAGCCAAAAAGTAGAACGACAAGGCCAACGAGCACTTCGTCAATAGCGATGAGCTATCATTCAATAGCTATGAGCTATTAGTGCGAGTCAAAAAGGAAAACGACAAGGCCAACGAGCACTTCGTTGATAGTTATGCGCTATCACGCAATAGTTACGAGCTATCGTGATGGGCCAATAAGCAGAACGACAAGACCATTTAGTTGGTGAGAAGGGCCAATAAGCTGCCTGACAGCGTGAATAAGAAGAACGAAGCCGCGTAAAACTTGAGCAAATCAGTAAATAAGCGATAAACCATGCAGAATTAGCAGGACGACAAGACCAACAAGTCTTACGACAGCATCAATAGGTGAATCAACCGTGGTGATAGGTACTTGTACAATGGAAAGTAGAAGGAGGAACTAAAGATTAAGTTCTTGGAAAACAGAAATGAGCCTTTCAACAAGGTGATTGTAGTAGAAGGCAATAGTCAATAGACATTGCCGCCTAATGAAGTTCTCTGCATGAAGGTACATTGATTCCCAAAACGCTCGGAATAGCTTGGTGTACTCACCATTTATTATCCTATCCCCTTTTTCTTAGCCCAGTAGCCTTCAATCATTGAACACAAAAATTCCCAATCCTGATGGGTCGCAGAGAATCACATTATCTACAAGGCCTTCTTGATTAAAATGGGTAATCTCTTGTGCTATGGGAACGCCCGCTAGCCGCAGCTGCTCAATAATGGGGAGGTTGCCACCGCCATTGAAAAAGGTCAATGAAGGATTGAAAAAGAGGTGCGGACAAACGCCATAGGGCATTAAACTCAGCGCAGTGCCATTGGCATGTAAAAGGCTCACCCATCCAGATTCTGCCGAGCGTGCCTGCACCGCAAAACCAAGCTGCTGGTATAATTCAGATGCTTTGGATAGATCAGCTACTTCTTGGCTAATGCCAACAAAATGGCCGCAGAGGTTCTTCCCTTCCGCCTGCCTAATAGGAGGCTGCGGAAGTCCTTCCTCACTCAGTCTGATCCATATGCCATTGCCATCTGTTCCCAACCATTCGTTGCCAAAGGGTTTAAAGCTGCAATAAGCCTGCAAACGTTCCATCTCCCGCGCTGCATCATCAGTATAAAACCGCCATCCTGCACGAACATTGGCTTGGGCTTCCACATAAAACGGCCACGCTCCTACGCTTACCCAAAGAGCCTGGTCTGCGGCTTGTACAACAAACTGCAAGCGTTCAAAGTAAGCGCGTGTAATGGCCAAATCAGGCGAGGGAATACAGAACTGTGGCTGCATGAGACAAAGCTTTTAAGGCGCTGGAAATTAGTGGTTCTCACAAGACTTGCCTACCTGCAAAAGCTTACTAAAGCAACTTCTTTGGCCAAATCAACGCACGAAAGCAAGGATCAATCCAAGAGCTTCTCATCAAAAGAGTGAACAAACAGCATATTGCCCATTGGGTCATAGCCTTCAAACAGATGGTCTTCGCGGTGCTTGATGCCTTCCTCCCGAAAGCCGAGAATGGTGAGGCCGGCTTGCGAAGAGTGTTCATGAATAATCGACTTGTACGAAACGTCTTCTTCCTGAATGAGTATTCTGATATTCTGCGCGGTAACGGGCAATCGACCCGTTTCAATTAAGCTGTTCATCCGTTCTTTCACCTGTTCCTGTTCATCTTCTTTGCTAATGGCAAAAATGGAGATGTTGCCCATCTTCCAATCAGGATGGCCCAAGATGATAAAGCTCAAAATGATCATCAAATTGGCATTGTTGTCATCAGTGGGTTTGATCCACACATGAATACCATTGCGGTACAAAATGGGCTTCCTACTGCTGGCGTAAACGCACACATCAAAGCGCCCGCTCTTCACCAGCTTGAAATTGTCCATGATGTCTTGCAGCCCCTTCGGATCATCTTTGTCGTACTCAAAAATGACCATGTTGTTGTCCATACCCGAAATGCCGGAAATCTGAATAGACTGGGCCACCGCCGAGGTATAAGAGGGCGAGATAATGGTATCTATGTACACATGACTGTCTTGCCCGTAGTTGCGAATCAGGGTGCGCAAGGCTTCTTGTGATTGCTGATACGTTTGGGATGAGTAATAGCCCTCAATGCGATGGAGATAGGTGCCAAAACCGTATTTGTGGGAAATCCAACTGGTGAGCCTAAAAGCACTATCGCGTTCGAAGCTATCGGCCGAAATACAAATCACACTTGGGCGCCATTCATTGCTGTTGCGCACCAGTTTATTCTTCTGCAAGTAGAGCTGCAGATTGCGATTGAGTTGAAAGATGGTATTGGCAAAAATGGAAGACAGTCCTTTTCGTTCGCGGTGGTAGTTGTTCACATAGATATAGAGCAAGGTCATGAGCACAGTGGCGGCAATGGTATAGGTGAGATTGATTTTGAACATGGCCCAAACAGCCACTACAAAGCCAATAAAGCTGATGTACCATTTTGATCTAAAGGTTGGTCGGTAAGACGGTGATGTGCCGAAGTGATTGAGAAAGCTGATGAGGCACAAAGAGCCATAGGTAATCATAAAGAACATGGAGATGATCTGGGCCACGGCATCCACATCGCCCAATATCACAAATACCATGGCCAAAGCGCATGTTAATAGGGAGGCATTGTAAGGCTCTTGGTCTTTGCTTCTTACTTGGCTTAGCCATTGGTTGAAGCGCGGCAGTGGAAATGAATCGTCATTGGCCAAGGCTTGCAAGGTGCGAGGAGCTACCATTACAGAACCCAAAGCCGATGAGAGTGTAGAGGCTGCCAATCCGAGTGGAACCATCATACCGCCATAGAGGGCAATCTTGGCCATAATAAACTGGTCTTTCACCAAGGCCCCAGGAGAGGCTGATAGGGCCAGTTTAAAGGCGATGAAGAAATAAATCAACATGCCGATGACGGTTGCGGCAACCGTGCCAATGGGAATGCTCTTGCCCGGATTGCGCAGATCTCCAGACAATCCAACTCCCGCAGTCATTCCGGTAAAAGCGGGAAAGATGATGGCAAAAACCAGAAAGAAATCCTCAGCATGGCGCAATTCGGCCTTCTGCAAACTGAAGTCTGTGAATTGGCTGTATTGGGTATTTCCCATGAAGAAGAGTACAATAGATACAAACAAGATCCCCACTACACCGTAAAGTGCCTTCACCCCCAAATTGGCGCCTTTCCGTAGAATCAAAGCCGAAAGCAACAACATGGCCGGCACACTTACCGCTTGCCTAGGCAGCAGAAGGCCGTACTGCTCTTTCACATAATCGAAGAGAAATTGAAAGGCCTCGGTGAAAGCAATCACATAGAAGGCCACGCTAATCGACTGGCTGAGATACAGCGCAATGCCAATGGTGGCCCCAATATTCAGTCCGAACGAACGCGAGATAATAAAGTATTCGCCCCCACCTTCTACGCGCTTATTGGTGGCAATTTCTGAGATGGCCAAAGCCGTAGGGATGGTGATGAGATGGCCAAGAAAGATGATCATGGCTACGCCCCAAAAACCTACTGTTCCTACAGCGTACCCAAAGCGAAGGAACAAGATGGCCCCCAGTATGGTGGAGATGGCGGTGAAGAATACCGGTAGGGTGCCGAATTTGGGAGATGGGGCTTGCATGGTGTACAAAGATGCCAAAAGCAGCGCATGCACTGGTCTTTGATTCCCCTTTTCGTGAAGGCCCTGAACCTCTCCCCGCTGAAATCGTTTGAACCGCTAGATTTGACCCTCCAAGAATTTAGTCTCATGCGTGTACGCTATTTGCTGCTCCTCGTGCTTTCGGCGCTGTTCAACGCCAATGCTTTTGCTCAAGCTGATCGGTATACTGGTCATCTGAAGTTTAAGCAATTAGAAGAAGAGTGGCCCACGCCCAATGCCTATAGAACCGCTGCCGGGGCACCTGGACCAGCCTATTACCAGCAGCAGGCGGATTACAAAATGGAGATCACGATAGACGATGCCAAGCAAATACTCAGTGGCACAGAGGTGATCACCTACACCAACAATGCGCCGGAGGCTTTGGAGTATCTCTGGGTGCAACTCGACCAAAATATGCGCGATCCAAACGGCCTCACCGCGCGCAAAACCACGGGCAAACTGCCCAATAAAGAGCAAAGCTGGCAGTTGGGGCAGCTCTTCCCAGAATTTCCAGGGGGCTTCCGAGTGCAAAAGGTAGAAGATCTGAAAGGGCGCGCCCTTCAAACCGCCATCAACTATACCATGATGCGCATTGATCTCGATGAGCCGTTGGCACCAGGCGAATCATTCTCTTTCCGCATCAATTGGTGGTACCCTATCAACAATCGCATGGAAGTAGGCGGCCGTTCAGGCTATGAATACTTCGCAGAAGATGGCAACTACCTCTACACCATCGCCCAGTTCTTTCCACGCATGGCAGTGTACAACGATGTGTACGGCTGGCAGAACAAACAGTTTCTCGGACGAGGTGAATTCACCCTTCCCTTCGGCAATTACGATGTGAAGATTACGGTTCCAGCCGATCATGTAGTAGCATCCACCGGTGCTTTACAAAATGAGAAAGAGGTGCTCACAGCAGAACAGCGCAATCGCCTGAACAAGGCACGCAATACCACCGATGCACCGGTTATTATTGTGACCCAGGCCGAGGCGGAAGCCAACGAAAAAGTGAAGGCGAGCGGACAAAAAACGTGGCATTTCAAAGCAGAGAATGTGCGCGACTTTGCCTTTGCCAACAGTCGCAAGTTTATTTGGGATGCCATGGCAGTAGACATCAACGGTCGCAAAGTGATGGCGATGTCTTACTATCCCAAAGAGGGCAATCCGCTATGGGAGAAATATTCTACACGCGCCGTAGCCCAAACGCTCATCACCTACTCCAAATACACCATTGATTATCCCTACCACAAAGCCATCTCGGTACACACCCATCGCATTGGAATGGAGTACCCCATGATCTGCTTCAACGGCGGCCGTCCGCGTTCTGATGGCACCTACTCAGAGTCTACCAAACACGGAATGATCAGTGTAATTATTCATGAGGTTGGCCACAACTTCTTCCCCATGATTATCAATTCTGATGAGCGCCAATGGACCTGGATGGATGAGGGCCTCAACACCTTTGTGCAATATCTCACTGAGCAAGAGTTTGATCGGCACTACCCTTCGCGCAGAGGTCCGGCTGAAAATATTGTTGACTATATGCAGGGCGATAAGCGGCGTATGGTACCCATTATGACCAATAGCGAAAGCTTGATTCAATTTGGCAATAACGCTTACGGAAAGCCTGCCACAGCGCTGAATATCTTGCGCGAAACGGTGATGGGGCGCGAGCTATTTGATCAATCGTTTAAATACTATTGCGAACGTTGGGCGTTCAAGCATCCTTCACCGGCTGATTTCTTCCGTACCATGGAAGACGCCAGTGCCGTTGACCTCGATTGGTTTTGGCGGGGCTGGTTTTACACTGTAGATCATGTAGACTTTGAACTCACTGATGTACGCGTGTACGACACCCTCGGCAACGCACCGCTGCCCGTTTTCCCTGATGCGTGGAGCCTGGTTGATTCAGGTGATACTCGCGATATCAGCGCCATGCGCAACGATACCGCCATTGCACAGTCTTGGGTAGAAAGAGATCCTGTGGCGCGCGATGAATATACCGGTCCGATAGGGGTTCAACAATATCCAGCTGCGAAAACGCCCGTTCGTTTAGGCGATGAGGCCCCCTGGTATTTTGCTGAGTGTGAAGTGCGCAACAAAGGCGGATTGATCATGCCCGTCATCTTCCGTTTTCACTTTGAAGACGGCAGCAGTGAGGTAGTTCGGCTACCAGCAGAAATCTGGCTGCAAAACGAAAACGGCTTTACCAAAAGCTTCCGCTTTAAACACCGTCCGATTGCCGTTGAGCTCGATCCTTTCCGCGAGTTGGCCGATATCAACATGGACGACAACCACTGGCCGAGCAAAGAAGAAGCCAGTGATTTTGATATTTTCCTCCAAGATCAAATGGAAGGAAGACCAGAGGAACAGTAAACATTGGCCTGTGCAAAATGATGGGAAGGCAGTAGTATTTATTTGACCTAACTGTCTTTACTTGAGGCCCATGATGAAATGGGTCTCCTTAGTGGTAGTGGCCATGACACTGGTGAGCTGCGGCACTAAGAAAAAAAGTGTGAGCAGCAGGCAGACCCCCGAGTTTGAATGGTCTGAAGAATCGCGTTCGAATACAGCCGATAAGAAAAGCCGAAAGAAGACGAAAGAGCTTGATAAAGCCAATGATCATTCGGCTTCGCTTCGGTATGACCGGAAGGAGATTGAAGCCTTTTTAGAAGATTGGTGGGGCGTTCCGCATCGCATGGGCGGCACTTCCAAGAAAGGGGTAGACTGTTCTGGTTTGATGTGTGTGATTTACCAAGATCTCTACAACAATCCCCTGCAATCAAGGCGCGCGCAAGACATTTATGCAGAGGTAGATCCGGTGTTAGATCCTGATGATTTACGCGTAGGCGATATGGTATTCTTCAAAGTGGGCGGCGTGCGCATAGACCATGTGGGTATTTATTTGGGCGATGGCGATTTTGCCCACGCGAGCAGCAGCCGTGGGGTGATGGTGAGTAATCTGTCTGAAAACTATTGGAATCAACGATACTTCCGAGGCGGAAGAAGGAAGTCGTAGCCGTCTATCGCCAGAGGATCTTCTTATTCAACACCCCCTTTTCTCCACGCAACTGGACTACAATCCATCCTGCAGGATGCACCAAAGGGAGAACAATGGTTTGTCCGGGACCTTCCAATGAGCGATGTAAGGTAGTTCCCCTGGCATCATAGACATTCAGTTCAAACGGACCAAAACCTGGGTTGGTAAGGATATGCAATTGGTTGTTGAGCTGCCAAACTTGCTGCTGTTTCCGCCAATCTTCATTGAGACGAGTGCCATTGTTGGCGATGGCTGTATCTCCAGCACGAATTGGAGCGCCTGAGGTATCTATGGCCATGTCTTTGAGCAGCAGCTGACCAGAAGGCAGTCCTCCAATCTGCTCCATCCGAAGCCATCCGTAGTAAAATGCACTATTTCGTTCCAACCGAATACCTACAAAGTGTTCTCCATTGCCGGGGGCCCAATCACCATATGATTGTCCCAATGAATTATTGTAAAAAGCATCGCCACTGGACGCCCAAACCAACGAGGCTCCTTGGGCTGCATTCGGTCCGATGGTATCTCCTGACCCAAATGCCATTAATTGCCACCATGTAGGAGAATTGTTGACCAACAAACGATCCGTTTGCTGATTCTTTCCTTTCACTCGCCAATAACGATAACTTCTGAAGTAGGAAGAGGTGAATACGCTTCCATAAGAAGTGGTGTAGGTATAGTTCCATGAGGAAATAAAGAAATTGCCATAAATGCCAATATCACTGTTGCCATCGCCATCCATATCAATATCCCATTGGATGAACGGATTCATGTCAAGCACCACGTCTGGCTGAAAATCGGTATAAACAATTTGGGCACCCAAACCACCAGATTGCATCATGGCAGTAGCGGTGCCCAGATAGGCTGAGAGGCGTGAAAAAGTAGTTGCGTTAGACAAGGAACAGGCGGTTTGGCCAGTTCAATATCCAGAAAATTTATTGAACCTGAACCTTTTGGCTCAATACGTAGTCTTGGTCTTCCCGCACTAAGGCCACCACATAGGTGCCTTTGGCCCATTCGGCAGTAGACCACACATTGCGTTCCCCTGCGCGGCTGTCGCGATGAATAATCACCTTTCCAGAAAGATCTGTAACGCGTAATGCGAAGTTGCCAAAGTCGGCATCAGTCTTTACTTCCAGATGACCTTCAGCGCAGATTACCTGCATTTTTTGCTTCAGCTCTTCAATGGTGGCCAATCCGTTAGCCCCTGTGAGAATAGGCGCTCCGGCCAC
>CAZDPF010000080.1:8212-10795 GCA_964507215.1 uncultured Chryseobacterium sp.
GCAGCGGCAGCAGCACCGCTGTATTTCACCAAGCGTTGCTGAAGAGTGGGATTTTTCATAGCGGTTATGCTTCAATGGCGAATGTAATTCAAGTCGGGCTGAAGGACAGTAACACTTTTTTGAGGACCAGCCTGAAAAAGCGAACGATGATGAGCAAGATCACACTGCTATCCCCTAGCTGTTCCGTATTTTCGCGCTCCACCTTTAAAAATTGATTGCCATGGCCTTTGACATCGAGATGATCCGCAAGGTATATGAGCGCTATCCCGTTCGTATTGCTGCTGCCCGCCAACTGCTCAATCGCCCCTTGAGCCTCACAGAGAAGATTCTCTACACGCATCTTTGGGACGAAACTCCTTCCACAGAGTTTCAGCGCGGTAAAGACTATGTAGACTTTGCGCCAGATCGGGTGGCCATGCAAGATGCAACAGCGCAAATGGCCTTGCTGCAGTTTATGCAAGCGGGCAGAAAACAAGCGGCTGTGCCTTCTACCGTGCACTGCGATCACTTGATTCAAGCCGAACATGGCGCACAGACCGACTT
This sequence comes from uncultured Chryseobacterium sp., assembly GCA_964507215.1. Classification (GTDB taxonomy): domain Bacteria; phylum Bacteroidota; class Bacteroidia; order Flavobacteriales; family Schleiferiaceae; genus RFXV01. The sequence goes on from CAZDPF010000080.1 coordinate 8,756, forward strand.
AAAAAGTGCCCTCAACAAGAGCTCAGAAGTTTTTAATTTCTTACAAAGTGTATCTAATAAATATGGCATCGGCTTTTGGGCTCCGGGTGCTGGAATCATCCACCAAGTAGTACTCGAAAACTACGCCTTCCCCGGTGGAATGATGATCGGTACCGATAGCCATACGGTGAATGCAGGTGGACTGGGCATGGTGGCCATTGGAGTAGGTGGAGCTGATGCTGTAGACGTCATGGCCGGCATGGCTTGGGAACTGAAGTTTCCAAAGCTCATCGGGGTGAAACTCACTGGTAAGTTGAACGGCTGGACTTCCGCTAAGGATGTGATCTTGAAGGTGGCCGGCATCCTTACAGTGAAAGGAGGCACTGGCTATATTGTTGAATATTTTGGCGAAGGCGCTACTTCACTGAGCTGCACCGGAAAGGGCACCATCTGTAATATGGGGGCTGAAATTGGTGCTACCACTTCTACTTTTGGCTTTGATGCCAAGATGGCAGATTATCTCCGCGGTACCGGTCGCGCTGACGTAGCCGAATTGGCCGAGCAATATGCTGAACACCTGACAGCAGATCCTGAAGTTTACCAAAATCCTGAGCAGTATTTCGATCAGGTGATTGAAATTGATCTATCTACCCTCGAGCCACATATCAACGGTCCGTTTACTCCAGATTTGGCAACGCCCATCAGCGAGTTTGCCGAAGCGGTTCGCAAGAATGGATGGCCGCAGAAACTGGAAGTCGGCTTGATTGGTTCTTGTACCAACTCAAGTTATGAAGACCTCACCCGTGCAGCTTCAGTGGCCCAACAAGCCGAAGAGCTGGAGCTGGAAGTTCAAGCAGAATATACCGTTACCCCTGGTTCAGAGCAGGTGCGCTACACCGCCGAGCGCGATGGGCTATTGGCCAAGTTCGAGAAGATTGGTGGGGTGGTGATGGCCAACGCTTGCGGTCCGTGCATCGGGCAGTGGGCGCGCCACACAGACGATCCTACCCGTGCAAACTCCATCATCACGTCTTTCAACCGCAATTTCGCCAAGCGAAATGATGGCAACCCACATACCCATTCATTTGTGGCCTCTCCAGAGATTGTAACCGCGATGGCTATTGCGGGAGATCTCACTTTCAATCCGCTGAAAGACAAGTTGAAGAATCGCAACGGAGAAGAAGTAATGTTGAAAGAGCCCGTAGGTATTGAAATGCCTCCGCGTGGTTTTGATGTGAAAGATCCGGGCTATCATGCCCCTGCTGCAGATGGCTCATCAGTAGAAGTGGTGGTGAAATCAGATAGCGAGCGCCTGCAGTTGTTGAGTCCATTTGCCCCTTGGAACGGAGAAAACCTCACCGACTTGGTGCTATTGATCAAGGCATTCGGCAAGTGTACCACCGATCATATTTCCATGGCTGGTCCGTGGTTGCGTTTCCGTGGTCATCTAGACAATATTGCCAATAACACCCTGACCGGTGCGGTGAATTTCTTCAACAAAGAGACCAATTCAGTGAAGAACCAGCTCACCGGAGAATACGGCGGCGTGCCTGATACGCAGCGCGTGTACAAGGCCCAAGGCATTGGCAGCATTGTAGTGGGCGATCACAACTATGGCGAAGGAAGCTCAAGAGAGCATGCAGCCATGCAGCCTCGTCATTTGGGGGTTCGCGTAGTTTTGGTGAAATCGTTTGCGCGCATTCACGAGACCAATTTGAAGAAACAGGGCATGTTAGGACTCACCTTTGCCAATGAAAACGATTACGATCTGATTCAAGAAGATGATCGCTTCGACTTGGTGGATTTGGTGGATTTTGCTCCCGGCAAGCCGCTGACGCTTCACGTACGCCATGCCGATGGCAGCACCCATGACATTGTGTGCAACCACAGCTACAATGAACAGCAGATTGAATGGTTTAAAGCAGGATCTGCTTTGAATTTAATCAAGCTGCAACAGGCTTAATTCTTACATTCAACCTTAACCAAAAAAAGCCGTCTCCAATTTGGAGCGGCTTTTTTTATTGAACCTCATTCGGCTGCTGCACAAGCTCACCTCCAAGC
>CAZDPF010000081.1:0-3594 GCA_964507215.1 uncultured Chryseobacterium sp.
GCGTCAATTTCAGACTGGCTCAAGCAAGCAGGTGCATTGGGGTATGCATTGCAATCATTCGCAATACCGCCACCATCGATGAATGCATTGGGCACCCCTGTTACCCCATAATAAGTTACGCGGGCTTGTACTTCATTTGGGTTCTGTAGGTTCATTGGGTCGAAGCCCGGCCAAGAGGTCTGGTACTTGATGTCAATGATCTTAGTTGGATTGGCATCCAAAAGCGCATTAAAGGCCGGATTCTGAGAGGCGCAAGGCCCACAACTGGCTTGGGTAAATTCTTCAGCCAAGACCAAACGCGTGGCCTGACCGAATGAAGCGATGGAAAAGCCAAGGGCCATCAACCCCATCAGGCGGGTAGAAGTTTTGTTCATCTAGCGGGTTTTAGTTTGTGACGCAATGTGCTAATTTATGCTGAAACAAACAGAATGATTCAGCAAATACCCTTTTTTAACTTTTTTTCGGCACAGTAGTCGCTTTATACTTTGCTACTTTTGTGATTGATAAAGGAAATTTCATGCGGAAACATCTCTACGCATTGGCAGGCTTACTGCTCAGCTCCTTGGGTTTTGCTCAAGGACTTGAAATAGTTGGAGGAGACTCGGTGATTTACGGTAACGCTTTCACGAGTACAGATATTGTTGCGCACATTGAAATTCGAAATGGCGGAAGCGGTCCGGCAGATGTGAAAGTAACACGTCGCTTTGATCGCAACAACAGCTTGCTCGACAGCAATGCAATCTGCTGGGTGGTATGCTTTGATACAGAAACAGATACGTCTATCACTACTATTACGCTGCAGGCTGGAGAACGCAATGACCAAGATTTTTCTGGTCACGTTTACCCTGACACTGATGGCATCACCCAAAGTGGAACCATTCGTTATGTGTTCTACGATTTGAATAATCCTGCTGATAGCGCCGTTCACAAAGTGCTTTACGAGCTAACCCCTAACTTTAGCACGGTAGATGCCGCCCTCAACAATTGGAAAGTATATCCCAATCCTGCGGTTGATTTTATTTGGGTAGATGCTCATAACAAAGGAGGAAGTAATGCACGCATTGAGTTCACCGATGTACTCGGACGCAAAGTGCTCAGCCAGAATTTTGATGCTTCCTTCGGAGCTAGCCGAATTGCCATAGACCGTTTGAAAAGCGGGGTTTACATCTATGGCCTCTATAACGGCAATCAACTCATTGAAAAGAAAAAGCTCATCGTTCGCAAGCGATAAACGGCTTTTACCAAATAAGAGCGGCCCCGATTTGGGGCCGTTTTTTTTCTGCTAGATCCTTTGGTAGCTACACCAATCCCGATTCAATCAACACTTCAAACGAATCGCGGAGGGTTTCTTCCATCGACCGGTATTGAATACCTAGCTTCTCTTGGCTCTTGCTGTTATCAGCTTTCCACGCTACGCCTACATTGCCTTTAATAAATCTGCGGGTAAGGGCCTTGTTCACCATGGGACCTACCATCATCAAGAGCCACTTGGGTATTGCTTTATTGGGGATGGGATAACGTTGACCATAATGTGCGTGTAGCACTTTGGCTATTTCCAACATAGACGTGTTGTGCCCATTGATGATGTGGCGTCCTGTGGCATCTTCACGAAAGGCGGCTTGAAAATGAGCCTCCGCTAAATCGCGAACATCTACCATACCCAATCCCACGGCTGGTGCGCCCAACTTTAAAGTGCCATCGCCTACTTGTTTTAAAATATGGACACTTTCTGAAGTAGCCATTTTCGGATTTAAAGCTGGGCCCATCACCATACTCGGATTTACTACTACCAAACGCCAGCGACTTTGCTTCTTGGCCAACTCCCAAGCTTGCTTTTCTGCCAGCGTTTTGGAATAGGAATAGGGTTGATGGCTCAATGAGGCCGTGCTGTTCCATACTTCTTCTGTAAAAATCCCTTTCGGCGTATGGCGCATGTCGATGGCATCTGTGTAGATGGCTGCACAACTGCTGGTAAGCACCACGCGCTGCACACTTTCCTGTTTGTTTGCCTCCTCCAGCACATTGGTAGTTCCCATAACAGCTGGATCAATGAGCTCTTTTTGTGGATCTTTATAATTGGAGGTAAAAGGCGATGCCGTATGGAACACTACCCTGCAACCACGCATGGCCTCTGCATAGCTTCCATTATTGAGCAAATCAGCTTTGAAATACTTGATTTGCCCTTTGCTCTTGGCCGCCAATTGATTGAGGTGGTCCAACTTTTCGTGATTATTGGGGTCGCGTACCGCTGCATGAACAGTAAATCCTTCGTCGAGAAGCTTTTTCACAATCCAGCCGGCCACATATCCGGTAGCTCCGGTTACCAAAACAGGAGCGGTTACATCATCATTCATCACCATTATTGCTTATTAAGGACGCAAAAGTCTGAAACCTTAGCGGCCAACCCTTGCCTTTGCGTGTCAAAGTGCTTGACCAGAAGTGCCAATCCATTGCACTCTTCTACTCGCTTCAGATGGAGGATAACCAAAAGCTTTCTTGAAAGACCTGCTGAAATGGGCCAAATCTTCAAAGCCGAGCTCTAAATAAATGTCCACAGGCCTTCTAGATGCTTCCACCAATAATTCTCTGGCTTTTTCTAATCGCATCTTTTGTAGCCACTTGCGCGGACTCATTTGAAAGATCCTCCGGAATTCGCGGTTGAAGGTTGAAAGGCTTCTACCAGACAGCAAGGCGAACTCTTCCAAAGGCAAATTCTGGGTGAAATTGTGTTGCATAAAGAATTGCAAATCGGCACGAGCGGGCAGAGAAAACTGCTGAAAAATTTGAATCAATTCTGGTTTATGCAGACTGAGGGCCATTAATGCCTCTTGGGTTTTCAATCGGATGAGGGCATGATCAAACACCATTCGTCCGGTGAGAAAAGCCTTGATAGAGCCAATAAAACCCAACAAAGCCGGATGGCTCTCGAGGGAAATGACTTGGGCATTAGAAAGATTATTCTCCTTCGGAACTGGAAACTGTTCGATCACTTCCTGAATAAAACTGTCATGCATTCCAAAAATATATTCCCGAAATACTGGCGGATTCCCTTCCCCAAATTTTCGAAAGCACCCATCGGTATACTTCCTCACCAACAAGAACTCCCCAGACTGAGCCTCCATCTTTTGGCCATTGACATTGAGCTCCAATCGTCCGCGCTCAATGTATATCAAGCAATTGGCAGGAAAGTAGAACGAACAACTATCTTGTTCATAGGCCTCTACAGAGGCGGCAATGCGCAGCCCATCACAATCTATAGAATGTATTTGATGCGGTTTAGGCGCCATGTCTTCATGAATAGGCAGTAAAAGTAGAACATCCAAAAGGCCACAACTTGCCTAGAACTGTCAGACCATGGATTCAAACATGCTGGTCAATTAACACCGGATTGCCATCGGGATCAACCAAAACAAAGCTGCCCGGACCGCTGCTACCTTCTACATTGGCTTGCATAGGTGAAAGACCGTGGGCTACGGCCTGCTGATGCAATTCACGCACATCTTCAAAATGGGCGAGCTCTTGGGCTTCTTGATTCCATCCCGGATTGAAAGTGAGGATATTCTGTTCAAACATGCCCTCAAACAAGCCAATCAC
>CAZDPF010000081.1:3694-8735 GCA_964507215.1 uncultured Chryseobacterium sp.
TTATTGATCTGAAGACACCGCTGCTGAAAGATATTCACGGTTCATGCGTGCAATATTCTCCAGAGAAATTCCCTTTGGGCATTCCACTTCGCAAGCACCGGTATTGGTGCAATTGCCAAAACCTTCTAAATCCATTTGATGAACCATGTTCATCACCCGCTCTTTGGCCTCCACCTGCCCTTGTGGCAATAAGGCAAACTGAGAAACTTTTGCGGAGACAAACAGCATGGCCGAGCTATTCTTGCAAGTAGCCACACAGGCACCACAACCGATGCAAGTAGCTGCATCAAAGGCCTTATCAGCATCTTCCTTGGGAATGGGAATGGCGTTGGCATCTAAAGTATTTCCAGATGTGTTAACGCTTACATAGCCGCCGGCCGCAATCACTCGGTCAAATGCTGAGCGATCGACCATCAAATCTTTGATCACCGGAAAGGCTTTGGCGCGCCAAGGCTCAATATAAATAGTATCCCCATCTTTAAACGAGCGCATGTGCAATTGACAAGTGGTGATGGCACGTCCGGGGCCGTGGGCTTCTCCGTTGATGTAGAGCGAGCAACTTCCGCAGATTCCTTCGCGGCAGTCGTGGTCAAATACCACAGGTTCTTGTCCCTTGCTCACCAACTGCTCATTGAGCACGTCTAACATTTCCAGGAAAGACATGTCTGGCTCGATGCCTGAGATCGGATAGGTCTCCATACTCCCCTTGGCATCGGCACTAGGTTGGCGCCAGATTTTAAGTGTGAGATTCATGTCTTCAGTCTTTTTTGGTTAACAATTACTTATAGCTTCGTGTTTTCACCTCGATGTACTCGTAGTTCAGTGGCTCTTTATGAAGGACCGCTTTACTAGGTTCTCCTTGGTATTCCCAAGCCGAAACAAAGGTGAATTGCTGATCGTCGCGAAGGGCTTCACCGTCTTCGGTTTGGTACTCTGCGCGGAAGTGCCCGCCGCAGCTTTCGTTGCGTTCTAAGGCATCGAGGCACATCAGTTCGCCAAGTTCGAGGAAGTCGGCTACACGAAGAGCTTTTTCCAACTCAGGATTCACATTGTTGGCCTTGCCTGGAATGCGCACTTCGTTCCAGAACTCTTCGCGCAAAGCCTGAATATCAGCAATGGCTTGTTTGAGTCCTTCTTCCCGGCGCTCCATTCCGCATTCGTTCCACATAATCTTGCCCAGGCGCTTGTGGAAAGAATCTACCGTTTTGCTGCCTTTGTTGTTCATCAGCTTGTTGATGCGCTCTTGCACCTCCTTCTCTGCTGCATCAAATTCAGGTGATTGGGTAGGTATGGCGCCAGTACGGATATCATCGGCCAGATAATCGCCAATGGTATAAGGAATTACGAAGTAGCCATCAGCCAAGCCCTGCATCAATGCCGAGGCCCCTAAGCGGTTGGCTCCATGGTCTGAGAAATTGGCTTCTCCCAGTGCATAGCATCCCGGAATAGTGGTCATCAGGTTGTAGTCTACCCACAAACCGCCCATGGTATAATGCACGGCAGGATAGATACGCATGGGGGTTTCGTACGGATTGTCATCAGTGATTTTCTCGTACATCTGGAAGAGGTTGCCATATTTAGCGGCCACTATCTCTTTTCCAAGTTTCTTCACTTCAGCGTCTGACGCATTGGCGATGCCACGTACGTTGGCTTCCGTTCTGCCATAGCGCATGATGGCATCCGAGAAGTCGAGGTAAACGGCTTCTCCTGTAGAATTGACACCTAATCCAGCATCGCAACGTTCTTTGGCCGCTCTTGAAGCCACATCACGTGGAACGAGGTTGCCGAAAGCCGGGTAGCGACGCTCCAAATAGTAGTCTCTGCGATCTTCGGGAATATCTGTTGGTTTCAGCTTGCCTTCGCGCACCGCTTGTGCATCTTCTTTATGGGCGGGAACCCAGATGCGGCCATCGTTGCGGAGCGATTCCGACATCAAAGTGAGCTTAGATTGCAGCTCACCGTTCACCGGTATGCAGGTAGGGTGAATTTGGGTGAAGCAAGGATTGGCAAACATGGCCCCGCGCTTATGGGCTTTCCATGCGGCTGTTACATTAGAGCCCATGGCATTGGTAGAGAGGAAGAAAACGTTTCCATAACCTCCTGTGCACAAGAGCACTGCATGGGCGCTGTGCCGCTCAATTTCACCGGTGATCAAATTGCGGGCAATAATTCCACGCGCTTTGCCATCGACCAACACCAGATCAAGCATCTCATGGCGAGCGTACATCTTCACCTTGCCCTTGGCCACTTGGCGCTCTAGGGCCGAATAGGCGCCGAGCAACAACTGCTGGCCGGTTTGCCCTTTGGCATAAAAAGTTCGGCTCACTTGTACTCCACCAAACGAACGGTTGTCGAGCAAACCGCCGTATTCACGGGCAAAGGGTACGCCCTGCGCCACACATTGGTCAATAATGCTGGCAGACACTTCGGCCAAACGGTACACATTGGCCTCTCGCGAGCGGTAGTCGCCCCCTTTTACCGTATCATAGAACAAGCGGTAAACAGAATCGCCATCGTTTTGGTAGTTCTTGGCCGCATTAATTCCTCCTTGGGCAGCAATAGAGTGCGCGCGACGAGGAGAATCTTGAAAGCAGAAGGCTTTTACATTGTAGCCCATTTCACCCAGTGAGGCGGCAGCTGAAGCTCCCGCCAAACCGGTTCCTACTACAATAATATCAATGTGTCGCTTGTTGGCCGGATTCACCAAACGAATATCAGCCTTGTGCTTGGTCCACTTCTTTTCAATAGGACCTTCTGGAATCTTGGCGTCGAGTTTCATGGGTTCAGGCTTTTACTTGGTGAAGGTGATCACAACCGGAATGATGGCGAAAGCCAGAGGAACAAGAATCGCAAACGCGGTTCCTACTTGCTTGATCAATGGGGTGTACCGACGGTGATTGACACCCAGTGTCTGGAAAGCACTTTGGAAGCCATGGTAGAGATGGAAAGCCAAAGCCGCCATCGCCACCACGTAGAACAAGGTGCCAATTAATCCGGTGGTAGGTGCCGTGAAAAATGCAATGACAACAGAGTACAAATCTTTATTGCCTTGATCATCTAGTGGAATACCGCCCCAGTGCATCACATACCAGAAGTTGTACATATGGGTAACAATGAATACCAGAATGATGGTTCCCAACAGGCTCATATTGCGCGAAGCCCAGATGCTGTTGGCGCCCGGCTTGTTGTAGGCGTATTTGACCGGACGGGCCTTGCGATTCTGAATCTCCAACATAATGCCCCACACGGCGTGAAAGAGGATGCTGAAATACAGAAGATAAGACACCGCCTTGATCAATGGGAATGTGGTCATAAAGTGCGCATAGGCGTTGAAGGTCTCTTGTGCCGTCTCCGCCGGCTTCAGCAGGGTAAGATTCCCCAGCAGATGCACCACCAAAAAAGAACAGAGAAACAGTCCGGTGAGCGACATCCAGACCTTTCGGAATATGGAGGAGTTGAACACCCCTGGTTTTGTGGACATGGGTTATTGGTTTTTGCTAGGAAGTAGAGGACTCTATCTTTGGGACGCAAATGTAGGAGCGGAGCTTCATGTGCTCTTCAACTGCTCCTTATTTAGACTCATTCCAAATGCGCTACACACCTGCCCCCTCCTCTCTCTACATTGGTAACAGAGAGCGTTTTCGCAAGTTCATGGAAAAAGGCTCTTTGGCCATCTTTACTTCCAATGACATCCTGCCCACCAATGCTGATGGAACCCTGCCCTTCATTCAAAATCGCGACCTGCTCTACTTGTCTGGCATCGATCAAGAAGAAACCGTGCTCATTCTCTTTCCTGATGCATTTGAGGAAAAGCACCGCGAAATTTTATTCTTGCGCGAAACCAGCGAGCAAATAGCCATTTGGGAAGGAGAAAAACTCAGCAAAGAGCAAGCGCAAAAAGCGAGTGGCATTGCTACTGTTTTGTGGAATGATCAGTTCGAAACCGTGCTCAAGAATCTCATGAGCCAAGCCGAAAAGGTCTATCTCAATCGCAATGAACACCTTCGCGCACAAGTGGCCATCGCTACCCGCGAAGACCGTTTGGCAGCAACCATTCAACAGCAATTCCCCTTGCATACTACGCTGCGCGCTGCTCCCATCATGCATCAACTGCGCAGTGTGAAGCAAGAAGAGGAAATGGTGCTGATGCGCCGATCTGCCGAAATCAATACCCAAGCATTTTTGCGGGTGATGAAGGCCATGCAACCGGGCATGATGGAGTACGAGCTCGAAGCCGAATTTGTACATGAATTCGTGCGCAATGGTAGCAGCGGCTTTTCCTACACCCCAATTATTGCCAGTGGCTACAACGCTTGTGTGCTGCACTACATAGACAATCATGCTGCGTTGAAAGACGGCGATCTGGTACTCTTTGACGTAGGATGCTGGTATGGGAACTACGCCAGTGATGTGACCCGTTGTTTCCCAGCCAATGGAAAGTTTACCGATCGGCAAAAAGAAGTGTACAATGCCGTACTAAGGGTGCAAAAAGCGGCCATAGAAATGCTGAAACCCGGCAACCAACTGCATGCCTACCACCGAGAAGTGGGGCATTTGATGGAAGCAGAACTCCTACAGCTCGGGCTCATTAGCCGGAAAGACATCGAAAATCAAAATCCGGAATGGCCAGCCTATAAAAAGTACTTCATGCACGGCACTTCCCATTATCTCGGACTGGATGTGCATGATGTGGGCTTGTGGACTACCAAGATGGAGGCGGGCAATGTGTTCACCGTTGAGCCGGGCATCTATATTCCCGAAGAAAGCCTGGGTATTCGCATTGAAGACAATATTCTGATCACCGAAAACGGCTATGAAAATCTCACTTCGGGTATCCCCAAAGAGATTGAAGAGATTGAAGCCGTGATGAACGCCTAAGGCCTCGCTAGGCCTTCTGTTGTACCTTCGGTAGCACCAAACCCATCCCCATGTTAAAAAGCCTTCCCTTGCTGCTCTTGCTCTGCGGCCTAGGTGTGCACGCTCAGCACGAGAAACCGGAGCTATTTGAACTCGACCCCAACTTTGGGAAGTTCCGCTTTTT
>CAZDPF010000081.1:8835-10641 GCA_964507215.1 uncultured Chryseobacterium sp.
TGGGCTATGGCTGGACTACCCAACTCAACCGAGAAATGGATTTACTCTATGGCATCGACTTCACCCATTTTAGCAACGGACGAACCTATACTCCGAATCTCGGCCTGAATATGTTTGGTATTCACCTCGGCTTGCAATACCGTTGGAACGCCATGCAAAAAGAGATTGATGCCGACCCGTTTACGCGCCGCCTTTTGCCCGTTCGTCCGCAAGCCCCCAAAGCAGCCAAGTCTACCCGCCTCAATGAAGATCATTTCCACCTCTACTATGCCGCCGGAACTGTGCAAAACAATGAGCAAGCCGGCACAGCAGACCGCTATTTCACCAGTACGATAGTGGCCGAATATCAGTACCAATTCACCAGCATGCATGCAGTAGCCGGTGGACTTGATCTCTTCTACGACGGCAGCTTGGCACCGAAATATCCCGAGAACAGCGATTGGCTTATTCTGGGCATCCATGCGGGCTACGACTTCATGTTCTACAAGTTCAGCATCCGCGCACAAATGGGAACCTATCTCACAGACGATCGCGGCAAGGGGGCTTTCTGGCTTCGTCCAGCCCTGAAGTATGATGTGACTGATCATTTATATGCTCAACTTGGCCTCAAGACTTTTGCTGGAGCCGCTGCAGACTGGGTAGAGTATGGTATTGGCGTAAGATTGTTCTAATGCAAACCACCTTGTTGGCGCATCATTGGGAAGGCCTTCAAGAGGCCCAAGCCCCTACCCTGCTGTTTTGCCACGGCTATCTGGGACATCGTGGCATTTGGGAATCTATTCGTCCAGCTTTTGCCCAGAGCCATCGCCTCTTGCTTCCTGACCTTCCCGGTCATGGCCAGTCGCCCGTTTATTCCGACTGCCATACCATGGAATTCATGGCTGAGAAACTCGTGGAGCTCATGAATGAAAAGCAAATTCAACAGCTTGATTTTGTTGGGCACAGCATGGGCGGCTATGTGGGATTGGCCCTGTTACAAAATCATCCTGAACGCTTGCGGAGTTTGACCTTGGTGAATTCTAGTTGTAAGGCCGATGGCGAAGAACGCAAGCAGAATCGGTTGCGATCGATTGATCTCGCCAAGAAGAGCCGAGCGAGTTACATCCGGGCCACCTTGCGCAGTTTGTTTCCGGGCGGCTTTGAAAACCGGCATGCCGATGCAGTAGAAAAAGCCATCGAAATAGGGAAAAATACCTCTTTGGAAGGCGTGTCTGCTGCATTGCGGGGGATGCGCGAAAGACCCGATCGATGCCATTTATTGCAAGCTTCCGTTCCAGTGTACTTTGTGGCTGGGAAAAACGATCCGGTACTGCTCTGGGAGGAGTTATTGCCCATCCACCAAAGCCTTCCCGCTCATCGTCAATGGATCAATGAAGGCGGCCATATGAGCATGCTCGAAGATCCGGAAGGATTGATCAAAGCCCTGCAAGGTTTTCTCGCTCCCAAAAGTTGAGAAGGCCCATTGGGGGGGAAGGAATCTTTCTACCGATGCACACTGTTGCCTACACTTGGGCATACAAATACGGCATTCACGAAGCGCAAGCGCGCTTGCCCATTCCACTCGAGGTGTTGTTCATACAAGCCAAAGGGCAGATAGCCGAAGTGGGTCATCAGATCATGAAAAGCATGGTAGGGAATGTGCCGATCGTTAAAAGGATTCATACCAGACTCTACCTGAATAAAGCGAATGCGCTTGCGACCATTGGCTAGAGAGTGGCTTTGCCAATAAGGGACGAAATCCTTGCAAAAATCATCAATGGAGCAGAATATCTCCGTAATTTTATCAGAGTTCATAGTAGAGGAGGT
>CAZDPF010000082.1:0-10619 GCA_964507215.1 uncultured Chryseobacterium sp.
AAAACCTGCTATCTCAATGCCATCTGCCAAGTGTATCACCAAGAAGGCTCCTGGGCAGAAGTTGTTTCTCGATTTGAATACGAGAAAGCCTTAGGCAATGGTGTGGAAGGGAAGAAAATCATCTTCAATGGTCCAGATAAAACCGATGAAGACTTGCTTCTAGCCATGAAACATCATTCGCCTATCCACATTGATCATCTCGATGAGCTCTACCGCCTGGTGGAGTTAGCGCGTAATACTGGCACTAAGCCCAGAGTGGCCATTCGGGTAAATATGGATACCGGTGTTTACCCCATGTGGGATCGGTTTGGGTTTAACTATGAAAATGGCCAAGCTTGGGATGCGCTTAACAAAATATTAGCGAGCGGAGCCATGGAATTGATTGGCTTACACACCCATATTGGCACCTTCATGTTGAGTCCGAGTGCCTATGCAATTGCTGCTTCTAAATTGGCCAATATTGCCTTGGGCCTCAAAGAAAAGCACGGTGTGCAAGTGCAGTACATAGACATGGGTGGAGGTTTTGCTTCAAAGAACACCCTCAAGGGTTCTTATCTGCCCGGGGTTGATACTGCACCTGATATCAGCGAGTTTGCTGAAGCCATTGCCACTGCCCTGCTCAACGCCGGTTTCGCTACCGATGAACTTCCCTGGCTGTACCTCGAAACGGGTCGCGCTTTGATTGACGATGCCGGGTGGTTGCTGGGCTCTGTGATCTCTAACAAGCGCTTGAGCGACGGACGAAGAGCCACCATTTTAGACTTTGGTGTGAATGTGCTTTTTACCTCTTTCTGGTACAACCACAAGGTGTCTCCAGCCCAAGAATTTGGCATGCACACCGAAGATGCTGTACTCTACGGGCCCTTGTGCATGAACATCGATGTGATTCGCGAGAACGTCTCCCTACCTCCGCTCAATGCGGGCGACCAAGTGGTTGTGCACAGCGTGGGCGCATACAACGTCACCCAAAGCATGCAGTTTATCGCCTTGCGACCAGCAGTGGTACTCATTGATCGCCAAGGCAAAACCCATCTCATTAGGCAGCGCGAAACCTTAGATATTCTGCAGAAAGACGAACGCGTACCGGAATACTTGAGCACCCATTGATCACCCAATGAAACCTAAGCTCACTGCCTCAGCCCATTGGCATGGCCTTTTGAACAGCTATGCCCAGGTGTTTTTCTCAAAAGACAAGTCTTTGGCTTATGTGCTTTTGGTAGTGAGTTTCTTTGATTTGGGCTCCGGTTTGGGTGGCTTGATGGCGGCATTGACAGCCCAAGGACTTGCCCGTGCTTTTGGTTTTCATCCTTCGCTTATTGAAGATGGAAGCCTTACCTACAATGCCCTTATGGTAGGCTTGGGCATCGGGATGTTGTACGAATGGAATTTGTCTATTCTAGCACTCATCCCCATTGCAGGTGCCCTCACCTTTCTGCTCACCGCTTGGTTTATGAACAGCTTGGGCATGAAGAAGTTGCCCTTTTTGAGCCTTCCCTTCTTGTTGGGCTTGTGGATTTTACTCTTGGGCGCCGGCAATTTTAGCTTGGCCAAGCTCACCGCGAAGAGCGCCCTTTCGCTCTATCACTTCTTCCCTGAACTCTTTCTCTGGGTGTCAGCTTGGGTAGATCGATGGGCAGGTGCCGATTACTGGCATCTGTTGTTCCGATCTGTTGGTGCTATCTTCTTTCAGTTCAATGACCTAGCAGGAATCTTAATTCTGTTGGCCTTGTTGTTTCATTCACGCATTTCCTTCTTACTCGGACTCTTTGGGTTTAGTATTGGTTATTGGTTCTATGCTGGTCTAGAGGGTGATTTCTCTCAGTTGATTTATGCCTATATCGGCTTCAACTTCATTTTAACCGGTATTGCCCTTGGAGGCTTCTTCATTGTGGCCAATTGGCGCTCGTTCTTATTGGTTGCCTTGGTGATTCCATTGGCCGCCATGCTCATCAGCGCCCTCCATGACCCTATGCAAGAGATGGGGTTGCCGCTGTATTCCCTTCCCTTCAATATTTTGGTATTGCTCGTGCTGATGACCCTCGGTCTTCGATTCCGCAATACGGGTTTATATCCAGTGGTTGTGCAGCGCTTCTCTCCAGAATCTAACCTGTATCATCACCAACAATATCAACAGCGCTTTGCCCATCAACCCTTCGTTCACCTATCGCTGCCCTTTCTCGGAGAATGGTCAGTTAGTCAAGATCACAACGGAGAAATTACCCATTTAGGCGATTACCGCTATGCTTGGGATTTTGATATCCGCGATGAAAACGACCATACCTTCAAAGGAACCGGCTTGGGGGTAGAGGATTACTATTGTTACGGAATGCCCGTTTGTGCTCCTGCTGATGGAACCGTGGTGGCCCTGCAAGACCATGTGCCAGACAATGCCATCGGAGAGGTTGATTTGCAACACAACTGGGGCAATAGCTTGGTGATTGTTCATGCCGAAGGACTGTACAGTCAGCTTTCTCATTTACAAGCAGGAAGTCTTAAAGTAACAGTGGGCGACTTTGTGCAACGCGGACAAGTATTGGCCAAATGCGGCAGCAGCGGGCGCTCTCCAGAACCCCATTTGCACTTTCAACTACAAGCCATCGGGAAAATTGGTGCGCCTACTTTGCGATATCCATTGGGAATTTATCGCTGCACTACAAGCGATGAAAAGCAACAATTGCTGCATTACAACTATCCCAAAACCGGACAAAAAGTGAGCAACTTCGAGAAGATGGAGCTGCTGGTAAAGGCATTCTCATTGCTTCCCGGACAGCATCTTCAGGCCTATCGCCCGGAAATAGCCCAAGCGGAAGAATGGACTGTACATACCGATGCTTGGAACCAAACGTATCTCTGGTGCGAGAAGACCCATTCCTATGCCTATTTCGTGAATGATGGATTTCATTTCCGCTTTACCGAATTCCAAGGAGACCGATCAAGCGCGCTCTATACTTTCTACCTAGCAGCTTATCACATTCTTCTAGGCCATTACCCGGATGAAGTGAACCATGACGCGCTCGATCCCTCTCATCTCAGTCCGCTCGCTTTGCGCTGGATCCAAGATTTTCTCGCTCCGTTCACCCGACCATTAAAAGTTCAATTCCAACAGCGCATTCATCAGACAGATGATCCCCACTCGCCTCAAAAAGCAGTGCTACACAATGCAATTGCTGCCAAGTGGAACAATAAAATCTTGAAAGAGAGAAAATTCACTTTGGAAGTTTGGATGGAAAACGGCGACCGGAAATTGAACCTGATCTCCGAGAACCAATCATTGAAAATTAGGTGATGAGGTCAGGTGGATGGCTGATATGCTTTCTTCTCTGTGGCAAAATTCTAACGGCCCAGGCGCCTATGAACTATGGCCAACTTGATAGTGTGAGTGCTGCTTATTACCTCAACGCGCAATGGGACCAACTTCATCAACTTCGGGCTGCAGCCAAAAAAAACGGCGGTCCGACCATTTGGAGACGACTGGCCCATGCGGAATACTTTTTAGCGCACTATACAGCAAGCGAGGTTTGGATTCGAAAATGCCTTGAGCAAAACCCGAGAGACGTCTTTTCCCAAGCACTTCTCCAAAAAGTGCTTATTGCCCAAGGCAACACGGCTGCTTATCGATTTCTTACCAACGATAGCACCTTGGGTATTGATGCCATTACACTAATAACAGGTGCAAAGCTTTCCCAATTGGATGCGCCGGGAAATCTGCTCTTTATAGGAACTGAGGTCCGAATGCACCTTCACCATCAATGGAGTTTGACAGCCAAATATGCCTTCCAACAACAAAATTACTTCTGGGAAAATTCGCGTCAGCACTTGGCGAGCTTGCAGATGAACTGGCAATTCAACGACCGATGGCGACTGCATTTAAGTGCACAGGCTGCCAATTATAGCGCTGTTATTCAGGGAGACTACACAGACAGCCTCAATATCATGTATGCAGCAGATAGCGGAACATTGAATCAACCGCTGCTTTGGCTTCCGGTCTGGATCGGATACAACCAAAACGGTTGGGAAGCCATGTTAGGGGCAAGCTATTTAAGTAGTACTACATCGGCTTCGTACCAAAGATTCTTCACCTTCCCCGGTTTTCCTGAAGGACCTCGTGAAGATTATAGCACCACCAATCGCGTAGAACAATTCCACATTATGGGGAAATTACAGTACCGTTTGCCTGTTTGGAAAGAACGGATTCAACTCGGACTGTTGGCGCAACAAATTATGGGCAGCAACCAGCTCAAGGTGTTCAATTTGAGTCCGCGAATCACCCTAGGCCCATTGTATCGCACCTACTTATATGGAGAATACCTGGAGAAAGGCAACTACTTAATGGCCGATGCAGAGCAGACATGGTTCTGGAATAGCAATGCTACCGAACAATCACGCTGGTTATTGCACGTGCAGCATTTTTTAAGCCTTCGGCATGAACTCAACTGCACCTGGTTCTATGAATCAGGGGTAGACAATCTGTACTTTGGACAATCATTGCGGTACCAAGGTTTTTTTGTGGGCTACACTTACCATCTCTAAAAATGAAACACCTCATTTCGCTATCACTAGCCGCTTTCTTAGTCACCAATATTGGCTTGAAAGCCCAGACGAACACCTCAGAAACAGAGGCCTTTCAAGAAAGTTACACGCAAGAAAGCGCAGAGAACTATGCAGCTGCGTTGAAAGCCCTAGAAAAAGTTACTGTAGAAAGCTACCCCTTGCTACTTCGAAGGGCTTGGTTGTACTATTCTATGGGCGATTACGGCAAATCAGAAGCACATTATCGAAGAGCCATTGAAAAAATGCCTAAAAGTTTAGAAGCCCGATTTGGCCTTGTACTTCCGCTAGCAGCCATGGAGCGCTACGCCGATGTGCGTAAGGTGTATGAAGAGGTTCTGAAGATCGATCCGCTGAATCCTAAGGCGAGTTACTGGTTGGCCTATGGCTATTTTGTACAGCAAGATTATTCAGAAGCTGCACGATGGCTCAAACAACTTTTGGAATACTACCCTTTTGACTACGACGCCAATCTGCTCTATGGAGAGGTGGCCTTAAAACAAGGCAAAATTGAATTGGCCCGCACCCATTATTTCAATGCCTTGCGCTACAAGCCTGGGAATACAGATTTACAAGCTGTTCTGGAAAAGCTATAACGGGGGGAAATGGAAGAATCTGTACAAGCGCTGCTGCGAAATCAATTTCAGGGAGAACTCTTAGATGCTATTCAAAAGAGCGCAATTGTAAAAGAATTTGCTCCACAAACAGAGATTCTCAGAGAAGGGCAATTTGTGAAGGCAGTGCCATTGGTGATTTCAGGATTGGTTAAAGTGTATACCCGGTTCAACGATAAGGAACTGCTGCTCTATTACCTACAGGCCAATGAAAGTTGTATCATGTCTTTCTCATCGGGAATTCGGAATGAGGCCAGTAAAGTATTTGCCATCACAGAAGAACCTACAAAGCTGATTTTGCTTCCTGTATCATCTGTTTTAGAATGGATTAAACAGTTTCCCACTTTCAATGATCTCTTTTATCAATTCTACAACCAGCGCTATTACGAATTGCTCGAATCTATTCATCAGCTGTTGTTCAACAAGATGGATACAAGGGTTTTAGAGTTTTTGAAGAAAAGACAAGAGCTGGCTAACTCTCCGTACATCAAATTGTCTCATAGCAGAATTGCCAATGAGTTGGGCACTGCCAGAGAAGTGATCAGCCGGGTGATAAAAAAGCTAGAAACCGAGGGAGTTCTTAGCCAAACGGCAGAGGGTATAGTGGTTCTGTAAGCCCAATTCACTAAATGTTGCAGCGGTGACCGAAGTTACTGCACAGCTGCTAGCAGCAACAATAGCTTTGCGTTCAAATAAATCCTTCACCATGAAAAAGAATATGGGCGGCACAGACCGCATTGTTCGCATCTTACTAGCAGTAGTGATCTCTGTTCTCTATTTCACCCAAACCATTGGCGGCACGTTGGGCATTGTTTTACTGGTACTCGGTGGCATCTTCTTGCTCACCAGCTTCATTAGCTTTTGTCCGCTTTATGCCCCATTCGGCATCAGCACTTGTAAAACCAAAGGGAGCCAAGCGTAAAATTAATTGCGCATTTTCAACGGAAAGCGTCGTAGCAGCTGGATGACTCCATTGAATTTATTCATCCCGCTGCAGGCGCTGGTCGATGAGTATGGGCCGTTGACCCACCACTTGAATATTTTGCGCCTCCGGATGCAACGGATTGATTAAGAAGTTGTACTCTTCGGCTATGATGGCGCTGGGCAAGCAAAGCACGGCCGCCTGGGCCTTGAGCACAAATTGATCACCCATCCATTGGGTTGGCCTTCCGGGTGGTTGATCTGCCCAATTGGGCGGTAGTTGATCAGG
Source organism: uncultured Chryseobacterium sp. (assembly GCA_964507215.1). Lineage (GTDB taxonomy): Bacteria > Bacteroidota > Bacteroidia > Flavobacteriales > Schleiferiaceae > RFXV01. Next base: position 6,373 of record CAZDPF010000082.1, read on the forward strand.
ATCTACGCTTTGGATGTACATGTCATCCGGTATTTCCAAGCTTACCAGCCATCGATCTGTTGGCAAATCTGCCGCGAGATCGAGATGCACGGCCAGTTCTAACATGGCCAAAGACCGATGCTGACTGCAATAGACCATACGGGTGCCAAAGCTATTCCATCGATTGCCAGAGGAAAGTTGGGCGCCACCACCACTGAGCACATCAGACAAGTATTTCTCTCTTTCAATGCGGTAGACCTGCATTAGGCCATATTGCCATATTCGAGGCGCTGTAATGCCATGCGCACTTCCTCTATACCGGTAATGGAATCAAACAGCGCAGCGGGCGCTTCACCACCCAAAGCGGTATTGGACTTGTGAAGCCAGCTTTGAAACTTCTGCCGCTCTTTATTGAAAACACTTAGACCAAAATCTAAAACCTCCGTAAGCACGAGCAACAATTCACTGTCTCGGCCATCTAGGCGCTTGTTCTCTCGCTTGCGCTTGTTATAGGTGGTTTGAGGCATATCTAGACACTTTAATAAATGTGCTACAGATAAACTGCCCTTCTTGCCTACGGCTTCAATGGCCGTGATAGGTAAGCCTTCACGAATGAGTTGTACCCGCTGCTTTTTGCCCGACCACACCAAGGTGCTATCAGCCACTTGAAGACTGCCTTGGTCTTCTAATTGGGTGGGGTAAGAAGAAGCCAAATTGGCGGCTTGCACATTCTTTTTGGGTACCATTTTTTATTCTCCTCTACAAATGTAGCATTTTTGCTTGTGTTATTAAGCACATCTATTACATCTCTCTGTGGGAACAGTACACTGCAGTTTGGGTTCAATCTTGAATTCTTGGCGCTCCTGCCGCTTCTAATTGGGCATTTAACTGCGCTAAAGTGGCCTCTAAGGCCGTGAGCTTGGATTCATAAGTGGCGAGCTCTTCTTCCAAAATGCCCACTGTTTGCCCATTGGTTTCGGTTGGTCCGTAAGACGAATAGGCCACGCTTCGGGCCAAAGAGAAAATTCTTTCTCCCAAAGTAGGCGGCACTTTCTCTCCCATTTCCAGGCGAAGCGGATCACCGTCTAATTGGGTTTTCAATGCCTGAATCTGCTTTCGATAATCCGTCAGGGCCTGATCTAGATCGCCCGGCACCATAGCACTGCGTTCGAGGGCTACTTGCTGCACCTCTACTTTTTGCACTAAGCGATCAATGCGCATTCTAACGGCATCGCTTTGGGCACTTAAGGCTTCTAGCTTCCGCCAGAAAGCATTCACTTCGTTCAGTGGTTTCCCTTCGAGACTGCCTTGATACAGTGGCTTCAATTGGAAGCGTACAGGTCCTTCCTCCCATTGCACTTTTCCATCCATCACCAGCACCAAGCTCGCACTGTAGGTTCCCGGAATGGCCGGCATTCCATCGGGAGCATCAGCGTCCATTTCTTTGGGCGGAAAACGGGCATCCAATGGGGCTGATGTGGGATACTTCATGTCCCAACTCACTCTGTGAAACCCTTTGTCGTGAGGCACTGCCAATTTGCGAATGAGTTTTCCTGAACCATCCTTGATCAGCATCATCATCTTGGGACCCTCATCTACACGTTCTACTTCCATGGCCTCCCATCCTACGAAGGGAATATCGGCTTGCCCAAGCTTCTTCTCCTTCCGTTGCCGCTCTTCTTTCACGCTGCGATAGCCGTCCTTCAAATAATAGGTGAAGGAAACGCCATGTGGCGGATTGGGTGCGGTAAAATGCGCGTGGCCCATAGAACCTTTTTCTTCGTCAAAACTCAAATGCGGACGGGGGAAAAACCACCACGCATCACGTGGTTCAAACAGCCTTACTTCCTTCTTCAACACCTCGTCAGTGGCAGCGCGAAAGACTTCTATATCATCAAATACATAAAAGCCTCTGCCAAAAGTGGCCAACACCAAATCATCTTCTCTGCGCTGAATGGTGAGATCGCGCACCGAAATAGTGGGCATATTGCCTTTGATCTTGACCCAGGATTGACCAGCATTCGGACTAAAATACACTCCGAACTCAGTACCTAAAAAGAGCAATTCGGGTTTGACATGATCTTGAACTATTCTCCAAACCAGCAGCTTGTTGGGTAAATTCGCCTTTATGCTCATCCAGCTTTTTCCTCTATCCGTACTCTTGTAGAGGTAGGGCGAGAAATCTCCGTTTTTGTGATTGTCGAGACATATGTAAACGGTATTGGCATCGTGTAAATCGGCCCGGATATCATTGACGAAAGCGCGTTCAGGAACGCCTGGCAAAGTAGATACCTCCACCCTTCGCCAAGTATCCCCGCCATTTTCACTGATCTGAATCAAGCCATCATCAGTGCCTGCGTAGAGCAGTCCTTCTTGCAAAGGCGACTCTGCCAAAGAGGTAATGGTATTGTAATTTGACATGGCCAGAAAATCCCAAGCATTGTCTATGCTTTGCTGCCTGCCCATGATTTCAAGCGCCAGGCGCGCTTCGTTGCGGGTAAGGTCTCCAGATACGCTCTGCCATGCATCGCCCCGATTGTCTGAACGCCAAACTCGGTAGGAGGCAAAATAGATGCGCTGTGGATTATGCGGACTCACCAGAATGGGCGCATCCCAGTTGAAACGTTCGTGCGGTTCATCTTTGCCCGGCTGGGGCTGAATGTCCACAATTTCACCAGTGGCCAAATCAATACGAGAAAGCGTTCCTTCCTGCCGTTCTCCGTACATAATGTTCGGATTGCCCGGTTCAGTAGCGGGCTGATGGCCATCCCAATCGAGCACTACGCGCCAGTCGGAGTTTTGAATGCCATGCGGATTGTCTGTGCGAGACGGTCCGCCTTGGGTATTGTTGTCTTGGGTACCTCCATAAATATTATAGAAAGGTTCGGCATCATCTACCGCCAATTTGTAGAACTGGGTAACCGGTAAATTGGCTACAAAGCGCCAGGTTTTGGTGAGGTCGAAAGTTTCATAGAGGCCACCATCTGTGCCCACCATCAGATAGTTGGGGTCGTTTTTCTTAAAAGCGATGGCATGGTTGTCTGAATGTTTGTGTTCTTCATTCATGCGGTGGAAAGTCTTTCCACCATCTTCCGAAACCTGCATGCGCACATCCACCAAATACAATCGGCCTTCTTTGTGGGGTGAAGCGTAGAGCTCTTGGTAGTAATGCGGACCCGTAGCGCCGGCCACAGCCTTGGAGCGTTTCTCCCAAGTGGCCCCTCGATCGGTAGACCGATAGACCGCCCCACTGCGCCGATCTAACTCGATGGCCGCATAGAGCACATCTGGATTCTGTGGCGAGAGGGCCAACCCGATCTTCCCCATATTGGAACTGGGCAAGCCTTGCTTGAGCTGTACCCAACTAAGTCCTCCATCTTCACTTCGGTAAAGCCCACTGCCCGGACCCCCACCCATGTAGGCCGCTACTGTGCGGTGCCGTTGCCAGGTGGCGGCATAGAGGCGATTGGGATTTCTTGGGTCGATGGCGATGTCGGTAACGCCTGTCCACTCATTGGGCTGCAAAGTGTTGGTCCACGTTTTTCCTCCATCCGCAGAGCGATAGAAGCCCCGTTCGCCCCCTTTAGACCAAAGCGGACCCTGGGCGGCTACGAAAAGAATTTGGGGATTGTCTGGGTGGACAATAATCTTGGAAATATGCTCTGATTGCTTCAGGCCGATGTTCTCCCAACTTTGACCGCCGTCTGTAGAGCGGTAGAGCCCATCGCCAAAGCCCACATGTCTTCCGCCCACATTTTCACCCGTGCCCACATAGACCGTGTGGGGATTGTGTGGGTCGATGGTGACACAGCCTGTGGAATAGACCGGCTGGTCTTTGAAGACATCTTGCCAGGTGGTGCCTGCATTCTCTGTTTTCCAAACACCGCCGGAGCCGACAGCTACATAGCGGATGTTCTCATTGGTGGGGTGGATGGCGATATCTGCGATGCGCCCCGACATGAAGGCCGGACCGATAGAGCGGAAATGCAATCCGCTGAAAACAGAATCTTGGTAGAGGGAAGCCGGAGGGTTTTTAGACTTTCCTTTTTGGGCAACAGACAGTAGGGGTAAGAGGAACAATGCGAGCAGCAGCTGCTTCAGTTTTCTCATGGCGAAAGATGTAGAAGAATTAAAAGTAGGCAAGTACAGGCGAATAGCGCCTAGCAAGACGAAACTGCCTTGATTGTGCTGAATATTTTTTACGCTCACCGCCTGATTGTAAGCCATTCCCGCGCATGATTGCGCGATAAAAAGAGAGAAAATAACCC
>CAZDPF010000083.1:0-10604 GCA_964507215.1 uncultured Chryseobacterium sp.
GCCTCCTACATTTCGCTCGACCGCATCCAAGAATTCTTGACGTTCGATGTGCTTCTTGTCTTTCCGAGCAGCTATGAGAGCAGATTCATTGCAAACATTGGCAATATCAGCTCCGGAGAAGCCTGGCGTTTGACGTGCCAAGAAATCGATATCGATGTCGTTGCCCAATTTGAGCGGCTTGAGATGTACTTCAAAGATCTCTTTGCGCTCGCGCAGATCGGGAAGATCAATGTAGATCAATCTGTCAAATCGTCCGGCGCGCATCAAGGCCCGGTCTAAAATATCTGCGCGGTTGGTGGCAGCCAGTACAATTACGTGGTCTTTGGTATTGAAGCCATCCATTTCGGTGAGCAACTGATTGAGGGTATTCTCTCTTTCGTCATTGCCACCAGAGAAGGTATTCTTTCCTCTTGCGCGGCCAATGGCATCAATCTCATCAATGAAAATGATGGCCGGAGACTTGTCTTTGGCTTGTTTAAAGAGGTCGCGCACCCTAGAGGCTCCAACGCCTACAAACATCTCTACGAAGTCTGAACCCGAAAGGCTGAAGAATGGCACTTTGGCTTCACCAGCCACGGCTTTGGCCAAGAGTGTTTTACCAGTACCCGGAGGTCCAACTAACAAAGCGCCCTTGGGTATTTTTCCACCCAGCGAGGTGTATTTGTCTGGGTTCTTGAGGAACTGTACAATTTCTTCCACTTCTTCTTTGGCGCCTTCAAGGCCTGCTACATCTTGAAAAGTAACTTTAACGTTATTCTCTTGGTCGAATAGCGTAGCCTTTGATTTGCCAATGTTGAAAATTTGGGCGCCAGGGCCGCCAGGACCTCCCGGACTCATTCTTCGCATGATGAACAACCACAGTCCTATCATCAAGAGAATGGGGAATACCCAGGCCAGCACTTCGCCCCAATAGTCTTTTCGTGTTTCGTATTCAATGTTTACTGGATCTGACTTCAGCTCGGGATGGTCTTCATACAGCTTGTCGAGATTGCGTTCGAAGGTTTCCGCGGGATATTCAAAAACATAGTGAGGACCGGGATTGATTCCTTCCCCAAGGTTTCTTCCGCGTACTTCTTCAAAACGTGTTTTGTTCTCTAATGCTTCGCGCTTGATGTAAACCTGTATGACGTCTTCATTGATGATCTTCACCCCATCTACATCACCATCCATCACCATTTCATTGAACTCCGAAACTTTAATGGTTTGGAAGTTCGATACCAGATTGCCCATGATGTACAATCCGATAAATAGCACGAATAGAACAGTATAGATCCAATAGAAATTGAATCCTTTCTTAGGTCCACCACCTTGACCCCCAGCTGGTCCTGAAGGTCTATTTCCTTTGCTGAACTGCTCTTTCAGGCGATCGAGCTGTTTCTTTTCTTCTTCTTTGCTCATGTAAAAAGGTTTATGCGCTCTTCGCAGGCGCATCGCCCCAAAGGCTTTCGATATCGTAAAACTTACGGGCTTCTTTTCTGAAGATGTGCACCACAACATGCACGTAGTCCATGAGAATCCACTCAGCATTTTCACGCCCTTCTACATGCCACGGCTTGTCATTCAATTGCTCTCTCACCACTTTTTCTACGCTGTCGCTTAGGGCTTTCACTTGAGTTGTGCTCTGCGCCTCTGTGATAACAAAGAATTGGCAGACAGAGTTTTCAATCTTTCGGAGATCAAGAATAGTAATGTTCTCGCCCTTAACTTCCTCAATGCCTTCAACTATTTTCAGCACGAGGGGATCTTTGATTTCAGTCACTACGGAATTCTGTTCTTTTGCAAAATTAGTTCATTCACAGTGCCTGAGCCGAATATACCCCATAAGGGAAACGATTTACAGGGAGTTTTTTTGCAGGTGCTTCATGAGTTGGATGAGGTAAGTTCTACCAACCAATGGCTAAAAGACCAACTACGCAAGGGAAATCTCCCCACAGGTACTGTGGTGCGTGCTCTTCACCAAACTTCAGGCCGCGGACAAATTGGGACAAGCTGGCAGGATGAGCCGGGTAAAAACCTGCTCATGAGTGCTTATTTCAAGCCTATTCATGGGGATATTCAGCAGGTATACTACTTAAATATGTCAATTTGTCTTGCGGTGGCAGAGGTGTGTGAACGCATTTTAGCAAGCGAAGTGAAGATCAAATGGCCCAATGATATTTTTGTTGGGCAAAGCAAATTGGCAGGAATTCTGGTAGAGAACGGCCTATCTTCTCGTTGGGAAAGCTGCATTTTCGGCATTGGCTGCAATGTCAATCAAGTGCATTTTCATTCCAATGTGAATGCATGCAGCTTGAAGTCGCTGTCAGGGAAAGAATATTCATTGTATACGATCACCGCACAATTGTTGTTTGCGTTAGAGGAATGGTTGGCTAAATGGCGATTTGGTGAATATGACCAAATTTCAAAGGCGTATCACCAAAGACTTCTGGGAAGGGGGGAGTGGAGATGGTATAGCTACAAAGACGAAGTGATGGAGGCTTGTATAAGCGGGGTAAATGGACGCGGTGAAATAATGCTTGAGACCTTGTCTGGAGAAATAATTAAACCTGGAATTAAAGAACTGAAATACTTATGGAACCAAGCGTGAAACTCTGGGGAGCATGTGTTTTGAGTGCGATGCTGATCATCGGCCCAACTGCCCACGCTCAACATGAAGAGCTGCAACAAAATCTAGCGGCCTTTGAAGAGTACTTGGCGGCTGATTACGAAAAGAAAACGCTGAATGTTACTGAACCCAGTTGGGGGGCTTTGAATGATTCTGAACCTGACTGGCACGAGTTCTTTCAATTGAAGGCCAAGGAAAAACGAGAAGACAATTTGGGGAGAAATGGGTATCGCAAGATTGATGTAGCCTTGTACGCCTGGCAAAGGGAAGAAGATGGCAACTGGGCCTTAAAAACCTGGATGGAACGTTTTCTTGAAGACCGAAAGATCAGACCCGGAAGAACTATTCGAATCTATGAGTACGGCAAACCAACGGTGATTATAATGGACACCAGTTTTGTGGTGATTGCACAGATGGATTGCTCTGACTATTTTGATGATGAATTCAAAGATTGGGTGAAGACCGTTGAACGCTTTTTCTCTTCAGGAAAGGCGATGACTTTGGAATTGCGTTGCGAGGGTCCGCTAGAATGGACCAAAAACGCGCCAGACCCCAAGGCCAAGAAGAAACGCTAGACTTTATTGGGCCAAGCGCCCACTTAGGCGATACAGCTCAATGGTTTGAAGCTCATGGGCTTCAAGACTTTCAATCCATTTGAAGCCTGTCTTCAAAAGATCATCTTCGCGTTTGTTCACCCGAAATAGGTTGCTTTCGCCCATTCTGAATTGACGACTTTCCACATCCAGCAAGCGCTGAAATTGCTGGAATGCCCGCTCAGCCGTTTGGCTATTGGTCCAGTAAGTGACTACCCCTTGATAGGTACCACGCAGCTTGTTTTGTAATTCGTTTTGTTTATCGATGATTTTTAAATATTGCTCGTTCCGTTTAATCTTATTCAGCGCCAGATAGGCACGTTCCTTCCGAATGAATAGAGGAACTTCTATTCCCAAGCCTAGGGTATAGTTCTGCCCCGCATTAAAACCTTCGTTATCAAAAGCTTGGTTGCTTGGAGTTACCCATCGGTATTGCAGATTGGCCTCAGGCAGAATATTGTTGAGGGCAAGTTTTCGGGTAATATCCAATTGTAAGTTGTCTGCTTGTAATCGAAGTAATTCCGGACTAGTTTGCGGCAGTTGGCGCAACATGCTTTCCATGCTGTCTCGAGGAAGCAAATTGACTCTTCTCATTCTCAGGTCAATAGGAAAGGTTTCTTCAGCCAGTTGAACAGGAATACTATCTGGACCCCATAGAAATGCGCCGAGCATCAGTTTGGATTTTTGCATCTCCAGTCGCGATTTTTCAAGATCCATTCGTCGGCTCAACACGAGCGAAAGGGCTTCAATGGTATCTATCTCTGCAGAGAATCCTGCAGCTTGGCTTTTTCGCACCAAATCCAGTCGTTGATCTGCTACAGCCAAAGACTTGCTGGTCAATTGAAACCGAGCATAAGCTCCAGACCAGTTCCAATAGGCCGACAGCGCGCGCGCATACAGTTCATTGAGCATCATTTTTCGATCTGCCTCATTGGCCAAGCGAAAAACGCGTGCTTCTTCTAAAGCAGCCCTGCGCTCATCAAAGAGCAAACCGCGCAATAGGTCAGCATCGGCACCTACTTCCACAGCGCCTCCATCAGGAAGATTGTTTTGTGGATTTAGAAACTCCCCAGAGTGACTTTTGTAAGCTGCCTTAAAGTCGATTCCCGGCCAAGTGGCTATACTCAAGCCATATTTCTGCAGATCGTAGTACTGTCTACCGTCGAATTCTTTTCTGTTGAGGTCAAACTCGAACTTTGGGTCAAATTGCCCTTTGCTTTGAAGCCTAACCATTTGCGATTCACGGTCTTGTAGAGCTGCTGCCTGACTGATGGGGTGAAAACGCAGAAAATCTCCCAACATTTGGGGCGTAAACACCACACTGTCTGTTTGGGCCAGAAGGTTGGCAGACAGAAGGCAAAGCGCCCAAAAGACGATGCGTTGCCTCATTTGGAATAGCCTGCCTTGGGTTTGCGTTTTACCTCTTCAGGTTTTTCATCTTGGGCTTCATAAAACTCAGGAGGGAATCCATTGAGTTGTCGCCAGATTTCATACCAAATGGGTACATCGTTGAGCAGTAGCATACCACGCGCTCCAGCTCCAAAACGCAAGGGCTCTGGCCATTCTGCGTCTACTTCGTCTTTCCTGAGCAGGATGCGATATCGACCATTTTTATCCAGCACATTATCAATGGCAAACACTTCGGCGCCAAAGGTTCCAAAAGAGGTATTGGGCCAGCCGGAGAAAACAATAGCTGGCCATCCATCAAATTCAATACGCGCATGCTGACCGCGTTGAATCAATGGAAGGTCAACTGGCCGAATAAACATCTCCACGGCTAGCTCGTAGTCTAAAGGCATAATTTCTACCACGGCCTCACCTTCTTTGATGTTTTCTCCAACACCTGATTTTAAGATACGGGTAATGAGCCCATCCTGCGGTGCACGCACTTGATAATAGTTTTGACGAACCTCCATATTGGAAATCTTTACACGCAATTTGGCCACATCAGCCAAGGTGCTTAAGCGCGCACTTTGGGCGCTGTAGAGGTCGCTCTCTGCTTTGGAAATCTTTTCAGAATATTCAGCATAAACGGCCTCCAAATCTGAGAGAGCATTGCGGTATTTATTCCGAGATTCAATGGCTTTGGCAATGGCATCTTGATAGGCTTGTCGGCGTTTTTCCCATTCAAATTTTGAAACGGCTCCTTCTGACAAAAGGGTGTCTGCCCGTTGAAATTGGATGAAGGTCAAGTTCCTTTTGATCTCGGCCGCAGCAAAGGCATTGCTATCTGCTTGAATTTTTTGTTGGGTCTGTAATAATTTGACATCCAGGTTCTTTTGCAGGAAATCGCGCTGATTTAATAAGGCCTGCGCTTTGTCTTGGTAGGCCTTCACCGATTGTTCTTTTGCCTCCAGCTCCTGTTTCATTCTTTGCACAATCTCAGGATCGAAGTATTCATTCTTGATTTCCCCGAGGATGAGCAAAGTATCTCCTTTTTGAACCGTGTCTCCTTCAGTGATCAGCCATTGGTCAATTCTACCGGGTATAGGACTTTGAATAGACTGCGGTCGTTGTTCAGGATACAATGCCGTTACTTGTCCCTTCCCACTTACTACCTGAGTCCATGGAATAAAAAGAATAACCAAAACAATAAGCCCAACGGCATAAATCCAATAAGTGAAGGCTCTTATTTGTTGGGTGGTTTTTGACGCATGCAGCGAAGCATAGTCTTCAGCGGGGATGCGGTCATTGATGTCGTTGTGACTAATGTTCAGCATGACTATGATTGGCCAAATATGTGAGCAACTTCTTCTTGATGGATGATCTCATGGTAACTACCAGAGGTCAAAACACGTCCTTTATCGAGTACAATAACTCGTTCACAGCTTTGTGCAACAGTAGGGTCATTTGATACGAGTACCAGCGTCCAAGTGCGATCAGGGGAAGTCACATAATTGATTATACGTCTAAAGTCAGGTAAATCAGCCATGTCTGAAAGGTCATCTAGTAGCAATAAGCTGGGTCGATGCACAATACTTCTAGCAATGAAGATGCGTTTGATCAGGCTCAAGGGGAGATTCCTATTCACAGGATCCATCACAGTAAGTACTCCTTCGGGAAGATTGAGTACCATATCAGATAGCCCACTAATGGAAATGGCTTGTTGAAGATCTTCTTTGGTTACACCAGCGCGGTCTAAGGTGATGTTCTCTTCTAAAGTAGCTGAAAATAAGCTTTCTTGGTTGAAATTGTCGCCAATTACAAAGCGGAGGCTTTCAATATCCAAACTGGCTATTGGCATACCGTCATAAGCCAACACCCCTTCAAAGTCTGTGTACATACTTCCCAATACGTGTAGAAGGGCGGTTTTGCCAGAACCACTTACTCCTGAGATACACACTTTTTCTCCACTCTTAATGTCGAGATTCACTCCATTGATAAGAGGCTCCTTGTAAGGTGGTAAAACTAGACGGAGGTCTTTAGCATGAATCGACACACATGAGCAAGTGCTAAGTTCGAAAGACTTAGAATCAGTGCGTTGTTCCAGTTCGAGATCCATTACTTGTCCCAGTTTTTCTACACCTGTTAGTAAATCATAGATAGTTTCTAAAGACAGAATTATTTTTTCTACCGCATTGATAATGATGATGATGATGATCTCACCAGCCACAAATTGCCCGATGTTAATCTCTCTTTGCATAACCAACAAACCGCCGAGGATGAGGAGGCCTCCTGTGATAACTGTTTTGAAGGTGACGCTTTGGGCAAATTGCCAGAGTAAAATGCGAAAATGGGCTTTGCGTGCCTTCAGGTAATCAGAGGAAAGCTTGTCGCTTCGCTTCAGGGCCAAGTCTGTTTTTCCGGCCATTTTGAAAGTGGCCAATGACCGCGCCACTTCTTCTAACCAGTACACAGATTTATACTTCTGACTTGATTCTTTTATGCTGGTTTGCAATCCTTTAGGAACAGTAAAATAGAAGATGGTAAGTAGCAAGAACAGCATGACCAAGCCAAAGAACACAAAGAATGGATGGTAGAAACTCAGTAGAATGAGTCCGAAAATGATGTTTAAAATGCTGGTTGAGAAGTCTAACAATACCTTGGGAAGCCCTTTTTGAACCGTGAGGATGTCAAAGAAGCGGTTCATCAATTCAGTAGGGTCATATTTTCTGATAGACTCTTGTTTGATTCTGGGAATTCTGTAGGCAAATTCCAAGGAAGCTCGGGCAAACATCCTTTGCTGCATCTTTTCCAAAATACTCAGCTGAAGAATTTGCAGCACCCCTGTGAGGGCAATGCCAATGAGGACTATGGTCACCAGCACTAACCAAGACGTAGAAACGGAGCCGGTTAGAATAAATCCAATGATGGCCTGAACGCCAAGTGGCAGCGACAAATTGACCAATCCATTGAGGATGGCAAATACGTAGATATAGGCCAAATCCTTTTTGTCGTTCGACAGAAGGCGAATGAATCGTTGTACCGGTGAAAGCTTTCCTATTTCTTGCGCCATTGGCATCGTTGCTGTGAACGGTGAAAATAGCGAACAGCAGTTTAGCCTCTGCGGTTCATGATTTTGATGAAAAGTTGAACAAAGACAACAAGCCGCCTATGAGGCCTGGTAAGGCTTTGTTAAAAATCCAAATCAAAAAGGCTGCACCAGCTACGCGGTATTCTGAAATTTCCCAAGGGGTAAAAAACAGCACGCCAGCACCCGCTTTGATCAATCCTTCTGCAATTCCCAATGAAGGCAGAAAACTGGCTGCGAAATAAAATGCCCAGCTCGCGGTAAGATTGTCCCAAAGTATATCAATTTGAAATGTTTCATCAGGGTGGATAAGGAAAGCAAAAGCCAAGGTGTAGGTGAGGGTTTTGGCCAAACTCACAGCACTTAGCCATTGGATGGGGAAACTCCCTTGTCGAACTTGCGGCAACCAACGGTCTACCCGTGATTCCCACTTCGGGTTTAACCAACGAATCCAGTAATGCGGTTTTTTTACCAATAGGATTATAATAGCTACTGCGCTGATGAGTAGGGCAGAAGATCCCACCGCCATCCATGGCTTCCATTCTTGCAGTTGTAAGAAAGACAGACCTATTGCCGCAAGCAGCAAGCGTGCAATCCATTTAGAACTCTGAATAAGCGCTGTGAGTTCTACACTCTTCTTCCTGAGGTTTTTGTCTTTAAATTGTACAAAACGTGCGCTGAACTCGCTGATTCCAGACGGGGCAAAAAGATGAAAGTACTGGAAGGTAAGGGTGTTGGAAATGGCTTTTCCAAAAGTGAAGGGCTGCAGCGTTTGAGCGGGAAGCCACCACAAGTAGGCTTCAAGTAAAAGGCCTGCAATAGAGAGAATTCCCAACGAAATCCATTGCCAAAGACGCCATTCGGGCCAGTTTTCAGGGGCATCATTCCACTTCAATAAAATCAACCAAGCGGCGATACCCAAGGCCACGAAACGCAAAAATGTAAAGACTTTGGTCTGGCTGAATGGCTTCTCACTCATCGGCCAAGAGTTCTTCATGGGCAGCAAGGCCAAAATGGCGACGGATGCCGAAAACCAAAAGGTATAACAAGGCAGTATCAGCCAAAGCGCACAATACCTTAAAGAGCCATCCATCCAACACCATGGGGCCCATCTGACTGAAATTCAATTGGCCAGCAAACAAAATAAATATGACCAAGGTAGTGTCGAGCAGTTGTGAAAGAATGGTACTGAAGTTATTCCTCAACCACAGATGCTTGCCTTTGGTGAGTGATTTCCAGAAATGATACAATCGGATATCTACAAATTGGGCCGCGAGATAGGCGATCATGGAAGAGAGGATCACCTTCCAAGAATTTCGAAAGACGCTGGCGTATTCGTCTTGACTCACAGGTGATTGGTCTATGGCGGGGAACAGATGTCCTAACCAGAGGATGAATAACACAAAAAGAGAACTTACAAAGCCAACCCATACCACTTGATTGGTCTTTCTTCGTCCATAGATTTCTGAAAGTAAGTCTGTTACAAGAAAGGTGATGGGGTAGGGCAAAACCCCAGCTGAGAGCGTAAAAACCCCGAAACCGAGATCTACGCTCACAAATTTATTGGCAATCAGATTGCAGCTCACCAAGGCCGTGATAAAGAGTCCGCCCAACAGCAGATACAGCGCCAAGGCAGCATCTTTTGCCACCTTTGATGAAGGTTTGTGCGTCACTCTATTTCAAGATCGCTCTCTAGACGCATCAGCGGAACGCCCTCCCATTCTTTCCAACGCAGGTAGAATGCAAGTGGTTCTTTTAGAGGGCTGTTTTCAATTATCTCAGGCCATTGGGCTTGGGTATTGCCCAAGCTTTCTAGAAGTTCTTCCAAGGGGTCTTTAGCCACTGGGTATTCGCTTATTCTATAGCTGCCAGAGTCTAATCCCGCCATTTTTCGGGCAGCTTCTTCCGCTTCAACCAGTCCGCCTAGCGCATCCGCCAAACCCAGGGCAATGGCTTTCTCGCCACTCCAAACCCGACCTTGACCAATGCTGTCTACGAATGAAGTGGTCAATCCTCTATTTTCTGCCACTAACTCCACAAAGTGCGTGTAGTAGCGATCGATGGCCCGTTGTAAGGTGGCACGTTCGAAATCTTTTAACGGACGATCAGGACTACCAAAGTCACTGTATTCTGCTGTGTTGATATGAAAAGTTCGCAGTCCCATTTTTTCCTCCAGTAGTTCTTGGGCCTGAAACATCAATCCAAAAACGCCAATTGAACCCGTGATGGTATTGGCTTGGGTAAAGATGGTATCTCCAACAGCGCTAATCATGTAACCAGCAGACGCTGCCATATTGCCCATAGAAATCACCACGGGCATTTGTTCGCGCACCAACTCAATCTCACGCACCATTTTATCGGCAATCCAAGCCTGTCCACCAGGAGAATTCACCCGAATGATTAAGGCTTTTACATGTTCATCGTTTCTAATATCTCGTAAAGCCTCTGTCATGGTGGCAGCATCTACTTGGGTGCCATCATCTCCGGGAGCGAATTCCCCTTCTGCGTACAAAATGGCCAATTTGTTTCTCGAAAAACCTTGACCAGAAGGAGCCTTATTATAAGCCGCTAAGGAAACGATGCGTTCTTGCTCTTCACCTACTTGCAACTCCTCTTCTAAAAAGTGAAGCCATTCATCTTGGTACCAAAGTGCATCACATAGCCCTTTCTTGAAAGCGTCTTCAGCATCTAGAATACTCAGGCTGTCTGCCCAATTTTGAAGCTGTTGCGCCCTTACTTGCCTTTCACTTGCAATGGTCTGGATCATTTCATTCCAGAGGTCGTTGCTGAGCGTTTGCAATTGCAGGCGGTTGCTGCTGCTCATTTCATTTTGAATAAAGGGTTCAACGGCGCTTTTAAACTGGTTGTTAGACCCTCTAATGGCTTCTGCCTGCACGCCAATTTTATCGAGCATTCCTTTATAATAGGTAACGCC
>CAZDPF010000084.1:0-10524 GCA_964507215.1 uncultured Chryseobacterium sp.
TATCTGTCTTACGGTGATTGTTTTGGCCTTGTTGAATAAACAGAAAGGCCAATAACAACTAACCCGTATGCTTCAATCCGCCGGCAATGGCGTTCACAATGAGCAGAAGTAAGGGCAACTGGCCATCAGCCGCTGCTTGGTCTTCGTTCATCAACTGTCGCCATTCATCCAATCGCCGCCATTGAATCTGGTGCAAATGATCCAGTACTGATTGCCTCAAACGCAGGTTCTCTAGTTGGTAAGCCCTGCGAGTGCTGAGGGGTTCACCAAAGATTCGAGCAAGATGGTCTATTAAAGCTTCGTAGTCTGTTCGAATGATGGACATAAACTGCCTTCGACGATCTTCATCTGGATCAAGCGATGCAAAAGACTCCATCACCCCGATGTCTGCATTCAGCACGTTGGTTTCCAGTTGTATCAAGCTATACCGCCAGAAAGGCCAATCGATCAACATTTGACGCAACCGGCCGTACGCTGCCATGTTTGTGCGCTCCAGCTCATTAAGTGCATGGCCCAATCCGAACCAACCAGTGAGGTTGAATCGCGCTTGTCCCCAGCTAAAAACCCAGGGTATTGCCCGAAGATCTTTTAAACTTGCTTGGCCGGTTCGCCTGCTTGGACGAGAACCAATCTTCGATTGTTCGAGCAGATCTATGGGAGTTGCCTTGCGGTAGAAGGCCAAAAAGTCTGGCGTTTGCAACAAATCCACATAGGCTTGGCGAGACCCCTTGGCCAGCTGCTCGTAAATGGCTTCGTCTTCTGCTCTTCTTGGGTCTTTCTCCAATGGCAAAGCGGTTTGACGAGCCACCCCCGAGAGCAGCATTTCCAAGTTGTGAACGGCATTTTCAGGATTTCCAAACTGTTGGGCTATGGTCTCTCCTTGTACGGTCAACTTGATTTTTCCGCTCACTGAACCCGAGGGCATCGACTCAAGAAAGCGGTGAATTTTTCCTCCACCTCTGCTGATGGTGCCTCCTCTTCCGTGAAAAAAACAAAGCTGAACACCTTCCTCCTTGGCCACAGCAGACAATTGTTCTTCGGCGCGATACACGCTCCATCTACTGGCCATGATACCGCCATCTTTGTTAGAGTCGCTATACCCCAGCATCACTTCTTGAATAGGATGCACTTCCAATCTTTCTCTAGTGAGTGGATGCTGCAGAAATGGTCTTAATAAGTCTGGACCGCCTTCAAGGTCTTCAATGGTTTCGAGCAATGGCACCACTTTCAACGGGAATCGGTCTAATCCCGACTCTCGGAAGAATAAGTACACCACCAGCAAATCGCTCAAACTGCGCGTCATGCTCACTATAAAACTGCCAATGCCAGCGGTACCAAAGACTTCTATGTGTTCATTGACCACCCGATAGCAGCTAAGTAAGGCCTTTGCCTCATCGCCCAGTGCTAGGTTGCCATTGGTAAACGGTCTGCGGCTCTTGAGCTCTTGATTGAGAAATGCCAATCGCTGAGATTCATTCCATTGCGAGTAATCTGTTCTTTCAGCACCAGAAGCATCGAGCAATTGTTCGAGGGCTTTCTCATGAAACGCACTGTTCTGGCGTATGTCAAGTCTGGCCAAATGAAAACCAAATACCTCCAACTGGCGAAGAAGCGGAAATACATACTCTTGGGCCATGCGGCCAGCTCCAATCTGCAGCAGACTGGAGTTCAATATTTCCAAGTGCCTTTGAAACTCTTCCGGCTGTGAATACCCGTGGAGGAGTTGCTGCTTACCCGCTTCTAGCTTCAACAAAATCAGATTGCAGAACTGCCGCCAAGGTTCTCCGGGGTTTCTTGACCAAGCCCTTCTTCCTTCTTCTCCCAAGTTTTCTACCAAATGGTCAATGGCTTGTTGTAAATCCTTGGGCACTTCTTGGGCGTAGGCAGACAAGCTCAAAGAGACCGCCAATTGTTGCACTGATTCTGCATGCAAATCAAAGGCAGCGGCTCTGTGCAGATGGAGGGTTTCACGCGTGACTTCTGCGGTTACAAATGGATGTCCATCTCGGTCGCCTCCTACCCAACTACCGAAATGCAGCTTGGGAAAAGCTTGGGGCTCTTGAAGGAGTGACGCATCCAAATCCATTTCTTTCCAACTATTCCGAAGACTCTCATCACTGCGTCTCAATGCCTTGGGAAAAACATTTTTTAGGTAGTGGATGGCGTTGCGTCGCTCAGAAGGAATGTCTGGCTTTTCAATGTAGATCTCCCCCGTTCTCCACCAGCGCTCCAACAACGAGCACATGCGCGATTCCCAATAATCATCAGGCTGATGCAGATTCCGTTTTTGCCGAAGTAGTTCAAAAACCTCCCGATGAATATCAAGTACGGTTACACGCTTTGACTCGGTTGGATGGGCCGTAAGTACAGGTTGTGCTTCAATGGCCGAAATGATTTTTACCATCTTTTGAGCCGATAGTCCCTGGGCTTTCCACACAGCCAGCGTTTCGCCCCAAGACCCTCGGATAGACGAAGACCCTTGTTCAACCACTCGCTTATTTCTGTAGGTAATGGCAGAAAGTTCTTCGCAAAGATTGAGCATTTGAAAAGCCATCCCCATGGCCTGAATAAACGCTTGTTCATCTTCAACGGGAAGATCTTCCTCTACTTCGGGATGTGCCAACCAGGGAAGGCGTTGTGCAATTCGATCTAATTGGAGTTCTAAAAGCACTTTGCGCATACAATGCATGGCAAAATGAAGATCGTCTGCCAATTGCGGCATCCCCAATAGGGCCAACTGGGATTGGTCCGTACGCATTTGGTTCAAAATTTTACTGGGGGCGTTCCAAAAATAAGCGTCCTTAGGATACGCTTAGGTGTAGCGTTTGAAGAAACCGTGAACAGCAAGTGATGGTTATGCAAAGCGATTTACATCAGCAGCGCTCACCGTGTGGTCGCCCAAGATGAGTAATCGCTCTACCAAATTGCGCAGCTGCCTGATGTTACCACTGTAGCTCAGGGTTTGCATGGCCTGTAGGGCTTCTTGAGAAAAGCTCCTTCCTGCCATTCCCTGGTCTTCTGCCATTTGTTCTACAAAATGCTCAACCAATTCAGGTATATCTTCTTTTCGCTGATCGAGTGCTGGAACTTGGATGTTGATGACGCTCAGGCGATGGAACAAATCTTCACGAAAACGTCCTTCTGCAATTTCCGTTTTCAAGTCTTTATTGGTGGCGGCTAGTACCCGCACATTTACCTGCACATCTTTATCTCCGCCCACCGGGGTGATGCGATTTTCTTGTAAAGCGCGTAACACCTTGGCTTGAGCACTTAAACTCATGTCGCCAATTTCATCGAGGAAAAGAGTGCCACCTTCTGCCAATTCAAATTTTCCTTTGCGGTCTTTCACAGCCGAGGTAAAGGCGCCTTTCTTGTGACCAAAGAGTTCGCTTTCGATAAGCTCAGAAGGAATGGCTGCACAATTGACTTCTACAAAAGGCATTTTAGCGCGCTGACTGCTTTCATGAATGCCATGGGCCACCAACTCTTTGCCGGTGCCATTGGGCCCCGTGATCAAAACGCGCGCATCTGTAGGAGCCACTTTTTCCATGATCTCGCGCACCTGCTCTAATGCCGATGAAGAACCAATCATGCGGTATTTCTTGGAGACCTTGCGCTTCAACTGGGTGACCTGAGCCTGCAACAGATTGCGATCTAGCGCGTTACGAACAGTCTGCAAAAGTCTGTTGAGATCAGGGGGCTTGGGAATGAAGTCATATGCACCCTTGCGCATGCAATCGACGGCGGTATCAATATCGCCATGACCAGAGATCATGACCACACTGGTTTCCGGACTGTGTTCTTGGAAGTGCTGAAGTACCTCAACCCCATCGTGCTTGGGCATTTTGATGTCGCACAAGAGCAGGTCAAAGCCCTCACCAGAGCGAGCCAAAGCAGCCGCTCCATCTTCCGCTTCTTCTACAATCCAAGTATCGTTTTCTTCTTTGAGTATATTCTTCAATACCCGACGAATAGCGGGTTCGTCTTCTGCAATCAGAATTCTGGACATGAACTTTTAGGCTTTCTGCTCGAAATATACTCCTTCCTTGAGCGCATACCTAGAACCCCACATTTGCTGCACACCACAATGCTTTAATGTCCATCTGATGATCAAACAAGAAAGCACCATCATATCAGCGCGCATCGGAATCATCCCTGGCATGGCAAGACGTTGTTCGAAGGTGGCCCGAATGACCTCACGTTCAATCATCCGATAGACGCCCATATCGAAATAGCTTGACGGGCGAAAATCTGCAACGCTATCAGGTTCTGCCCGCAAACGGCACATATCGGCCAAGGTATCGAAAGAGCCTGAAGAGCCGATCATGATTCGCGGTCGATGAATAGCACATTGCGCCAACAAATCCTGTAAGAGGGCATCAAAATGGGCTTCAACGCGTTCCACTTCTTCTTCCTCCATAGGATCTGAAGGCCTGAACTGCTCAAGCAATCTGGAGACGCCCAAAGGATAGCTGTTCATCCAAAGGGGTTCATTGCCTTTGGCCAAGATGAACTCTGTACTGCCTCCGCCAATGTCTACCACCAGCACCACTTCTTCTGGCAACTCTACGGCTGCGGCTACGCCTCGCATAATGAGCGATGCCTCCCGAAGTCCGTCAATCACTTCTACGGCTATGCCCGTTTGCTCTTTGACCGCTTGCACAAAAGCGCCTCCGTTGGATGCATCGCGAATGGCCGCCGTAGCAAAAGCCAATACCCGTTCTGCTTCAAAGCGTTGAATGGTTTTGTGGTGCTCTTGCATGGCCTGAAGGCCTCGTTGAAATGCATCTTCGGCAATCAGACCGCGACCAATGCCGCCGTTGCCAAGTTTTACTGCAATCTTGTCGTTGTGCAGCACTTCATCGGTTCGGCTTTCGCGAATGAGCAGATTGAAGGTGTTGGTGCCAAGGTCTATAATGGCGATGCGCATGGGTAGGGAGATGGGGTGATAAAAAGGCGCGGTGGTTTCCGTCACAAAGGAACCACACAGCAGCCGAATTAAACAATGACATTTTCAGGTTTCGGCCTTGCGAATCCAAACATCCCGCTGCGGGAATGGAATGGTAATGCCATGCGCTCTGAACTTTTGATCGATGGCATAGCGCAATTCACTCTTAATGCGCTCGATGCGGAATAAGTTGTGGCTGTAAAAGAGCAGGCTGAAGTCCAATGAACTATTCCCGAAATCAGTGAAATGTACAATGGCTTCGGGCTGGTCTTCTACCTGTGGATTTTCTTTGGCCACTTCCAACAACAGCCGCTCTACCAACCGGGTATCGGAGCCATAGGCTACACCTACCTTCACAGCAAAACGGGTAGCTTTTCGGTTCTGGCTCCAATTCACCACTTTGTCATTGGTGAGCAATTGGTTGGGGATGATCATCACTATATCATCTCTTGTAAAAACCGAAGTGGTGCGCAAGCCTACTTCTTGCACCCTTCCTACCGTTCCTGCGATCTCTACTACATCGCCAGCAGTAACCGTTCGTTCCCAAAGAATGATGAACCCAGCCACCAGATCGCGGAAGAAATCTTGCAAACCCAGTCCCAGTCCTACCAATAAGGCCGTAGAACCCGCCAGTAGCACCGTGAGCTTCACGCCTATGCTATCTAAGCCTACTGAGATGGCAATTACATAGGTGAGGTAAACAATGATCTGATAGACTGCATACTCTTTGCCCGCATCCAGTCTTTTGGCCTCCACCTGCCGCTTCAACACTTTCTTGATGATAAAGAGCAGAAAGCGCGCAAAGAAGAGAATGAACAGAAAGAACAACAGCTGAGACACGCTCAAACTGTAGCGCTCTAGTTCTAGCAGCTTGTAGTTGAGAATTTCCTTAATGTCCATGTCGGAGCCACTTCCACAATACGGCCCAGTTCACTTTTTGTCCGTACATCAATATTCCTGTGCGATAAATTCTCGCTGCCACCCAAGTGGTTCCCAAGAAGCCAAGAATCAGTAAGACCATTGACAGAATAAGCTCCCATGCTGCAATGCCAAACGGAATGCGCGCTACCATCACAATAGGTGAGGTAAAAGGAATCATACTGAACCAAAAAGCCAAGGGCCCGTCTGGATTCTCGGCCACTTGCATGGCTACAATAATGCTGAGGATGATGGGCATGGTAATGGGGAACATCAACTGCTGACTTTCTTGCTGACTTTCAACGGCAGAACCAATGGCTGCAAAAAGTGCCGAATACAAGAAATAACCACCGAGGAAGTAGAACAAAAACCCGCCGATGAGCAAGGGCAGATTGAGGCTGTCTATAAATGCCTGAACCTTTTGGAAACCAGTTTCCGAGGCCTGCTTCACCATCTCCGGATCTACCTGACTCATTTGCTCCAAGGCCTCCATCTTATCTGCCAAAAAGACGCTGGTAAATACTGAGTAGATCAGCGTTGAAAACACAACCCAAATGAGAAATTGGGTGAGCCCCACCAATCCAACACCTAAAATTTTGCCCATCATCAACTGAAAGGGCTTCACCGAAGACACAATTACTTCAATAATGCGACTGCCTTTCTCTTCCAAAACACCCATCATCACTTGCGAGCCGAAAATGAAGATGAAGAAGTACATAAAGAAGGCAAAAGCCATCCCCACCACCATTTTGGCTTCCACCACGGTTTCTTGCTCATTGCCATCGTCTTCAATGTTGAAGCTGCGCAGGCTCACCTGGGTGCGCGTTTGGGCAATTACTTCGGGGTCAACGCCTTCAGTGCGTAGTTTATCGTTCTGAATCTGGGTTCGGATAAGGTCTTCGAGATACTTCTTCACATTCAAAGACACATCGCCCTTGCCGTAGACCGCCACATTCTGGGCAATAAAATCAGGATCCCATTGACTGCCGGTGGGTATGTACAGCAGGGCATAATCTTCAGTGAGTAGGAATTGCTCTTTGGCTTCTTCAATGCTGTACTGCTCTGGCGGACCGAGATACTTCAGCAGAATCTCTTCATTGCCTCGATCGCCGCGCAACAAATTGGCCTTATCTAGCACCATAATGCTGCGGTCTTCTTCGGGCAGTGAGGCGAAGTAGGCAGGCAAAATGCCGATGGCCGCTATGAGAATAGGGCCGAGTATAGTCATGATGATGAAGCTCTTCTTCTTCACCCTGCTCAAGTACTCGCGCTGTATGATGAGGAGAATCTTATTCATGGCTTTCTTGTACGGTTCTGATGAAGATATCATTCACACTGGGGATCACCTCTTCTAACAGGCTAATTTCTCCCAGAGCCATTCCGGCTTTCAACAAGGGGGAAGTGCTGTGCCCTTCTCCCAATTTTACGGTAAAGGTGCGGCCTTCATCGTTGCGACTTTCGCTCAACAGCGCGGCGTCTTCTGGCAGCTGCAGCGGTGTTTCGCTTTGATCTACCACCCCAAGACGGAAGGTCTGATCGCGGAATTGATTCTGCACTTCCTTCAGCGGCCCCTTGAGAACCACTTGCGAGCGATTGATCAAGGCGATGTGATCACACAATTGCTCTACACTCTCCATGCGGTGGGTAGAAAACAAGATGGTGGTGCCTTTCTTGTTGATTTCTAATATCTCATTCTTGATGAGCTCAGCATTGATGGGGTCGAAGCCACTGAAAGGCTCATCAAAAATGAGCAGTTCCGGTTCGTGCAAAACGGTAGTGATAAACTGCACCTTCTGGGCCATGCCCTTCGAGAGTTCTTCCACCTTCTTCTTCCACCAATCTTGAATCTCAAATCGCTCAAACCAATACTTCAGGGCCTTGCGTGCATCGCTTTTGCTGATCCCTTTGAGCTGTGCCAAGTACATCGCTTGTTCGCCCACTTCCATCTTTTTGTACAGGCCTCGCTCTTCGGGCAGATAGCCAATGCGTTGCACATCATCTGGTTTCAGCTTTTGGCCGTTGAGGCGAATTTCTCCTGAATCCGGACCTGTAATCTGGTTCATGATACGGATCAAGGATGTCTTGCCAGCACCATTCGGTCCCAACAAGCCGAAGATGGTTCCCGAAGGAATGTTAAAGTGTACGTTGTTCAGCGCGGTATAATCTCCGTAGCGCTTGTGAATCGAATCTATTTGGATTTCCATAGGCGGGTGGTTCTCAACAAAACTAAAATATCAGTTGGCAGTTTTTAGCCCTGAAACATTTCTTTAACGCGTTCAAAGAAAGATTTATCGCGCTTGTCAGGTACAGGCTTGAGGCTTTCGTCTTCTAACCAGTGCTGCATGGTTTTCTTTACCTCATTGCTCGGGTTCTTGGGTGTCCACACATTCACATGCACCAATTGATCTCCGCGGCCATAACCGTCTAAGGAGGGCAGGCCTTTGTTCTTCAACCGAAGAATTTGTCCGCTTTGTGTGCCGGGTTCAATACGAATCCGCGCCTTGCCATCAATGGTTGGCACCTCCACCGAGTCGCCCAGTACAGCTTGTGGAAAGGAGATGTATAGATCGAAGTGCAGTTTGTTGTTCTCTCGCACCAATTCAGGATGGGCTTGCTCTTCAACCACAATGATGAGGTCGCCATTGGCTCCTCCGAAAGGTCCTGCATTGCCCTTGCCTTGCATTTTGAGCTGCATGCCTTCTTGCACCCCAGCCGGTATGTTGATGCTCACCACCTCTTCGCGCTGCTCCAAACCATCGTTGGAAACCCCGGCCGGACGTTGATCGATCACTTTGCCCGAGCCTTGGCAAGTAGGACAAGTAGCTGCTGTGCGCATTTGTCCGAGCATGGTATTGGCTACGCGGTACACTTGGCCTCTTCCTTGGCAGGCGCTACAAGTTTTATAGGTTACGCCCGCCGCTGGCATATATCGTTTGAGCCGAATCTTCTTTTCTACCCCTTTGGCAATTTCTTCGAGGTTCAGCTTCACTTTCACCCGAAGGTTGGTGCCTCTGCTTTGCGATCCACCGCCACCGCCAAATCCGCCGAAGCCACCAAAGGCCCCGCCGAAAATGTCGCCAAACTGCGAGAAGATGTCATCCATGCTCATCCCGCCGCCGCCGAAGCCACCAGCCCCTTGGCCCATTCCGGCATGGCCGAACTGATCATAACGCTGACGCTTCTCGGGGTCGCGTAGTACTTCGTAAGCTTCCGCCGCCTCTTTAAATTTTTCCTCAGCCGTTGCATCATCCGGATTTTTGTCTGGATGGTACTGAATGGCCAATTTGCGGTAGGCTTTTTTAATATCGTCTGCTGATGCACTCTTGGAAATGCCCAGCACTTCGTAATAATCTCTTTTTGCCATGATTGCTTATTCTCCCACTACCACTCGGGCATAGCGGATGATCTTTTCTCCCAGTTTGAAGCCTTGTTCGATGACATCTACCACCTTGCCTTTGAGTTCTTCATTGGGTGCAGGAATCTTCGTAATGGCTTCCATTCTGTCTACATCGAAGACTTCACCAGCAGCGATTTCCATCGATTTCAAACCCTTGTTCACCAAAGTTTTGTGGAACTTATCGCGAATGAGCTCCAGTCCTTCCACATAGGCTTTGGCACTTTCGTCGTTGGGCAAATTGCGCGCTGCGCGATCAAAATCATCGAGCACGGGCAACAAGGCCGTCATCAGTTCTTGGTTGGCCGATGCAAAGAGCTCCAATCGTTCGCGGCTGGTGCGCTTGCGGAAATTTTCAAACTCGGCAAACAATCGCAGATAGCGCTCTTTGTATTCGTTGTCTTCCTCCCCTTTGGGTTTGGCAAGATTGTCAGTGTTGGGCTCTTCTGCTGTCGGTTCTGTCACTTCTTCTCCCCCTTCCTCTTGCGCAACATCAGCCTCTACTGCTGATTCTGTACCGTTCTCAGTGGCTGAATGAACCTTTGATTCGGTTGCTTCTTCTTGTGGGGCTTGTGCGTTCTTAGACTTGCTCATAAACTTACTGCTGAATTACGCGCGCGAAGAGTCAAATGGCTTGCCGCATTATTGATTGATGACAGGCTGTCAGTGTGGGTTGGCTTGTAAAATACGCCTTTGTGCCATGGCGTAGCCCAAATGCAAGCTTTCATGCAACAGATTGAATTGCAAAGCATCTTGCAGATTGTGCAAGGCAATGCCAAAACTGGTTTCATAAAAGGCATAAGAATGCAACTTTCCGTTTTGATAGTCTGACAGAAATAGAGCTTCTGTTTGTTCATCTATCGCCATTAGTGTTTCGAGCGCGCCATCAGTATTTCCAGCAACAGGACTACTCCCCTTTCGGTAAGTTTCCAGCACTTCGGTGGCAATCGGCAATTCTTGATTACATCTACCGTAAGTGAGTAAATAGAAAGTGACCAAGGCATGACCATAATTCCACAGCGGATGATTGTTCATTCCGGGCAGGATGGTGATGCGTTGGGCTTCTGACATGCTGTGAAGGAGCTCGCGAAAACGCCTGCGCGTCTGGGCCTGGCGATCAAACACTGAGCGGAAGAATTCACTTTCTGTTGCCGTCATCATGGTCTTGATAAGTGGAGGGGCGAAGGTACTCCTTGTGGTTTTGGAATTTTTTAATAGGTATTCAAGAATCCGATTGCTAACAAGCGATCCATTTAAAATCATT
>CAZDPF010000085.1:0-3179 GCA_964507215.1 uncultured Chryseobacterium sp.
TTTGAGCCACCGCTCAAAGTCAGAGTCCTGGCTTTTTCATCACCAATTCGATGGGATATATCGCTTCACATGGATCGCCATTGTTGTTGAACCAACAGCACAAAACATGTCCGCGCGGTACCACCATATCCTTTTCAGGAGTGGCCTTTACCAACATCATCACACTTTCAATTTCCTTGAGGAGCACTACATCTCCTGTTTTAAATTCTAGCACGCCAATTATTTCAAATGGTTGAATGCACGCAACTAATTATTAATAAGTTAGCAATTAAAGATTAGCCGTGAATAGCGATTTAAGTTAGCCCAATTATCTGAATATTTGGCGACTAAAAAACAGCATCTTGAATGTCTATAGCACCCCTTAGCTAGTCAACCGGCAGAGAGGCAAAGCAGTATGGAAGAAGTATTTGTAGCGAATATGAAAGCCCTTCGGAAGTGGCTGGAAGCACATCACCAACAAACAGAGAGTGTTTGGCTCTGCCGTTGGAAAAAAGGAAAAGGAGAAGAGTATATCACCTATGGAGAGCTGGTGGATGAACTCCTCTGCTGGGGCTGGGTAGATAGCTTGCCGAGAAGCAAAGACGATGCACGCACTCTGATCAGAATCTCTCCCCGCCATCCGAAGAGCAACTGGTCTGCCATCAACAAAGCCAAAGTAGACCGATTGCTAGGAGAAGGGCGCATGCAGCCGTCCGGAATGCAGCTCGTTGAACTGGCCAAGGCCAATGGGCAGTGGGATTTCCTCAACGAAGTAGAAGCGCTCGAAATTCCGGTAGACCTACAACAGGCTTTTCAAGTTTTTCCTGATGCACAACAGTATTTTGAACGCTTCCCGAACTCCTCTAAAAGAGGCATTCTCGAGTGGATTAAAAGTGCCAAGCAACCTGCCACTCGCCAAAAGCGCATCGCTGAAACGGTAGCAAAAGCAGCGCAAAACCGCAAAGCCAATCACCCTGCTGGCAGAGATGCAGGACCCAAAACGCCATAATGAATCTACCCTACTATTGTCTTTCTCTTAAAACAATAACTGAATTGCAAGGAAAAGCCATGATTCCAATAGCCTTGCTTATTAAATCGTTTCTTCACTTCATCTGCAAGAGTGACTGGTTCCTTCACTGAATTGCCGCTCTTAACCTTGTACAAGTGGTAGTCAATACCGATGGACCAAGAATTCGAAATGGAATAAGCAACACCAACCCCTAAACCAAAAGTAAAATCAGACTTGTAGAACTCTCCTTTGAGCCCATCGGACACTTGAAAATAAGTTCCATCTACTTGGTTCCAATGCCGCGATTCTAAGCTGTATTGTTTGTTTATACCGATACCTATAATACTATTTAAATTGATTTGCCATGGTCCGATGTACTTTGCAGGACCCCCTATAAACAGTATTCGCAGTTCTTGCCCTTTAAAGTGCAATTCAGAATGAATATCATCGGATATAACCTTGGTTTTGGCGTAAAAGCGATTCTGGGTAAGCCGAATGCTCGACTGTAACCCCCTGTTCTCATTTCGCAATTGATGGCCAAGACCTATTTCAAGCGCTGGAAAGAGTTCAAAATGAGCAGGCGCATTCATGAAAAAATAGCCTACGGGAAAGGGCACCTTGGGATGGTCATGATAACGGTCTAAATCATATAAAAGGGGCGTTTCATTTTCGAAGGTGGTATTCCAATTCATTCCAAAAAAGAATGAAAAGTTTTGTTCATTGTATGAAGGCGTCTTTCTTGAAAAGAAACGATTTCTTTCTGTAACCCCCTTATTGATTTGAGGATCTAACTCGTCTTGTGCTAATACCTTCACACTGGAAGAAAATACCAATAGCAACAAGAGTAAGCTCTGGAGATTTTTCATATCTAAATGAATAAATGATTCCCTCCAAAAATAAAAAAGTTGATCAAAGCTCTGTCTGATCAACTTATACGGATTACGTATGATAAGAAACTCTCTTAGGGAAGCAGCAGGCCCATCAGCATGTACTTCTTGCCCCAGGCTGGGAAATCACCCGCTTACTTCATCAGCTTCTTATAGCGGAACTTGCGTGGTTCAGCATCTCCCAAGCGCTTCTTCTTGTTCTCCTCGTACTCAGAGAATCCACCTTCAAAATAGTACACCTGAGAATCGCCTTCGAAGGCCAGAATATGTGTGCACACCCGATCGAGGAACCAACGGTCGTGGCTGATGATTACGGCACATCCCGCAAAATTGTCGAGGGCCTCTTCCAAAGCACGAAGGGTGTTCACATCCAAATCGTTGGTAGGTTCGTCTAACAGCAACACATTGCCACCTTCTTTCAAGGCCATGGCCAAGTGCAAGCGGTTGCGCTCACCCCCAGACAGCACCCCAATCTTCTTGCTCTGGTCGCCGCCGCTGAAGTTGAACCTGCTCAGATACGCGCGAGCATTCATCAACTTACCGCCCAACTCAAAGTGCTCAGCCCCATCGCCCACAATCTCGAAGATGCTTTTCTCTGCATCCATTTTCTCGTGGCTTTGATCTACATAGGCAATTTTCACCGTGTCTCCAATGGTGAAGTTCCCTTGGTCTGGCTGTTCAGTGCCCATGATCATGCGGAAGATGGTGGTTTTACCAGCACCGTTCGGACCAATAATGCCCACAATGCCGGCAGGTGGCAAACGGAAATTCAGTTCCTCATACAGCAGCTTGTCGCCAAATGATTTGGCCACTCCTTTGGCTTCAATCACCTCAGTGCCCAAACGCGGCCCCGCAGGAATGAATATTTCCAACTTGTCTTCGCGGTCTTTTTGCTCTTCACTGAGCAGCTTGTCGTAGTTAGACAGACGCGCCTTGCTTTTGGCCTGTCTTCCCTTGGGGTTCATGCGCACCCACTCCAACTCGCGCTCCAGGGTTTTTCTGCGTTTAGACACCTGCTTCTCTTCCTGTTCCATGCGCTTGGTCTTTTGATCAAGCCAGCTGGTGTAATTGCCTTTCCAAGGAATGCCTTCCCCGCGGTCGAGCTCGAGGATCCATCCCGCTACATTGTCCAAGAAATAACGGTCGTGCGTTACGGCGATGACCGTTCCAGGATACTGTTGCAAGTGGTTCTCTAACCACAATACCGATTCGGCATCGAGGTGGTTGGTTGGTTCGTCGAGCAGGAGCACATCCGGATTCTGAATGAGCAATCGGCAGAGCGCTACCCGACGGCGCTCACCCCC
>CAZDPF010000085.1:3279-10371 GCA_964507215.1 uncultured Chryseobacterium sp.
GAGGCGCCTTCGCGTACAATCTCAATGACCGTTTTATTCTCATCCAGCTGTGGCTCTTGTTCTAGATAGCCTACGCTATAGCCTTGCGACCACACTACATCGCCTTGGTAGTTTTTGTCTACACCGGCAATGATCTTGAGCAATGTAGATTTACCTGAGCCGTTCAAGCCCAAGATGCCGATCTTGGCACCGTAGAAGAAACTCAGGTAAATGTCTTTGATGATCGTCTTATTGTTGTGGGGAAGGGTTTTGGAAACCCCGCTCATCGAGAAGATGATCTTCTTGTCGTCAGACATGTGGAGAGGAATGAATTGGAAGCGCGAATATCGGAAAAGCCCCCGCCTCTTGGTCATCTTGCCGCTGCTCCTTTTTGCCTGGAGCGGATGGAGCCAAACAGAGGAACATTGGACAAGCGGACAAATTTTTGAGGCCAAGACCGGCATGGCGGTGCCCGGGGTACATGTGGTAAATACACGCAGCGAACAGGGAACCGTGAGCGATGCTCTTGGCCGCTTCACCTTGAAAACACGCGCCGGCGACACCTTGGTTTTCTCGCACCTCAGCTATGCGTATTTAATGTTGGAAGTGGCTGATAGCCTACCTACAGTAGGACTGCGCATCGCGCTGAAAGAGCAAAACTATCTCTTAGACGAAGTGGGCATCTTCGCCTATGAACTCACCACCAACGACCCCAGAGATATGGAGATTGGTGAGCCCTTGGTGCCGCGGGAAGAAGACATAGACCTGCCAGAGCATGCCCCTGCCACTTTGATGAACCCCGTAGATCTGCTGTATGAGATGTTTGGAAAAACCCCTCGGCAGCTTCGCGAATTGCGGCGCTTGATGCAAGAAGATGCTTGGAAACGCAAACTGGCCGGAAGAAATGGCGATATCCTTCGCGAACTCACGGGCATGAGCAGAGAAGAAGTGGCCACCTTTGCCTTCTACTGCCGCTATTCGCCCAACACCATACGGCATGCCACCGATTATCAATTGCTCACCAGCCTGCTCGATTGTTATGAGGAATACCAAAAAGAACGCGAGGTAGAGCAGATTTTAGAAGAGTGGGATTGATCACAGCTACATGAAAACAACCGCCAAGGCACTTTTACAAGTGCTTTTTCAAGAGTCCTCCACTTTCAGAGGATTCATCAAAAGATTCTTCCCCCGCCACCCCGAGCTACAACGAAGATTGCTGGAATCCACTTTCCTTGAGACCTACATCAAAGGCTTCTACGGTGAACAACGCTTGTCTCAAAAGCCGTTTTACAACATCGGGGCGGGGAACCAGCGAAGCCGTTTTCCTTTCTGGACCTACCTTGACTTGAAAGACAGTGGGTACAGCCAAGCGCACATCGACTTGCATTTTGATTTAGAATCTTGTCAACCGCTGCCCTTGCCCGAAGGAAAGGCTGAAATCATCTTCCATTCATTTGTGATGGAACATATTAGTCTGGCCGCTGCCCGCAATTTGAACCAAGAGGCCTTTCGCTGCCTAAAACCCGGCGGGATTTACCACGCCAAGGTGCACGCTTATGATTACGCTTTGCTGCTTTTGAAGAAACAATTGCTCTCGCCAAAAATTCCTTTTGGCGGACGTGAATCCAATGAAGAGGTGAAAGCCTTTGTGCAAAAGCATCGGGGGAAAGTGGTGGCTTCGGCCAATGAAAAGGGAGAGTACCTGCTTTCCAACACCCAGGGAACCGATCATTTGCGCTACACTCCCGCCAAGGGATTTGTGATGCACAATGCAGCCGCTGCCCTCCACGCGATGGAAGAAGCTGGCGATCTTGAAACTACGCTCAATAGCCTGAACGCTGAGCATCCACAAGCGTTTTATGAAGCCCTGCAAAAGTGGGTGCAGCCCGAAGCGCGCGCACCGCATCAACACAATGCAGATTACTACTCTCCAGATGAGTTTGTAAAAGACCTCAAAGCCCTAGGGTTTCGGGAAGTCTATGTCACCCAGCCCTACCAAAGCGCCAGTCCCGCGCTCTGGGAAGACCGATTGAACCCCATTCACTACGGTTTTCTCTGGTCTGTGGAAGCCATCAAATAAGTTACTTCACCTCCACCCCTTTCCAAAAGGCAATGTAGCCTTCTATCTGCTTGGCCAGTGGCCGGCACTCAGGATAATACCAAGCATCGTCTTGCTTGCGCTTGCCATCAACTTCCAAATGGTAGTAAGAGGCCGTGCCCTTCCACGGGCAAACCGTGTGGGTAGGGCTTTCCACCATGAACTGCTTGTGCACATGCGCGGGAGGAAAGTAATGATTGCCTTCTATCACAATGGTTTCATCACTCTCTGCAATCACTTGATCATTCCAAATGGCTTTCATGCTGTTGAATTACAGCCTGAAAATTACCACTTAGCGCATCAACTAATAGCCTGAAGGGGAAGAATGCCCATTGGCTGCCGGGAAATAGCAAGACAGTATAGACTCCATTGGTTCTTGCTTGCTGTGGATGCGTTGCAGCTTGTCCCACAGTCCATCGGCTAGGATGTTCTTCAAAGGCTGTTCTACCGCTGGTAGTCGGGTCATTGCAGCCGCTATTTGCTTGTCCCATTTGCTGTGATAGCGCAAGAGATCATCTGGATAAACGGTTTTCCTGCGGGTGCCTTCATCAATACCCCGAAAGGGATAAGGAATATTCAGATAGCCGTAATCGTCTGTCAGTTGCTCCCCGGGATGAATATCGCGCACGGCAATTTCAAAGTCGTAGGCAGTGCTCAAGCAGTTCGATAAGAAACTGTGGTTCACATAGCGGGCGTGATCCCAACAGAGCACGTAGTTCCCCCGATTGTTCCGGTAGGTAAAATGATCGAGACGTTGTTGGTAAAGCGGGTCCATGGCTGATACCTCTTCCGGCGTGAACTCGCGGTCGAGTGCATCGAGAACCCAAGTGATGCTGCCTTTGGGGATGAATGCCGTGGCAACTACTCCGTAGCCTACTTCATGACTGATGAAGCGCAGCTCCGTATGCGGGTGTATCATAAAGGGGCCGGCAGCGAAAGGCGCTGCGTCTACGGCCGTTTCAAATGTAGCAATTGGACGAATCCATGTATGTGGTCGGTAGCAAGTCTATTTATCTGATATTCATAATGGAATAGGGTCTAACGCCCAGGTGGCCAGTCATTTTTCTTCTCGAAATCTTCCCGCTAAAAGCCGCTGATGAATGCCTACTCTTTGACAAAGGCTTTGAAGGCCTTCAAACCACCCGTTTCTCGATGTAGTTGGAGTTCATCAAACCCAGAGCGCCCATGTATTTCAACTTGAAGCTCACCAAATCGCCCACCTTCAATCCTTGGGCGTTTTCGCCCAAATCGAGGATGATCATATCAGAGCTGGCACCGGATATTTCAAAGCCTGATTGGCTCGGAATCAAGAACTGGGGTTGGATGTCGAGCAGTCCGATATCAATAATGGCGCGATAGGCCGTGCGGCCATAATCTTCTTCTTTGATCTCAAAGACCTCCCCAGAAGGATTGCTTTCCATTACGCCATTGGGCACCACCGGCTTTTCGGTAATCTCTATGATCTCGGTAAAAAGCGTCAGCACATCATCGTGATAGCCCTCCATGGTAGTGTTCTCAAAAAGATCGGCGCCGAAGTACAGGGTTTCACCCACCCGAAAATGGTTGATGCCCGCGGGAATCATGCGCTTGTGGATGAGTGGAATGACCACACTGGTTCCTCCGGTAACCCAGGGAATGCTGCGGTTGAATTTGGCTTCAATTAACTGCTTGTACAGACTCAGTTGGATGAGCTTATCGGTACTGGGCATAACGCCGTTCAAGCAGTTGAGATTGGCGCCTATGCCGGTGATGCGAATATTGGGCAAGTTGAAAACCTGGCCGTAGAAGTCCATCAGATCATCGCCCATTACGCCTTCGCGGAGATCACCAAGCTCTACCATGATGATCACTTTGTGCAGTTTGTCTTGTTTCACCGCCTCTTCGCTCAACCACTTTATGGTTTGCAGCTCGGTATTAAAGCTGGCATCGGCCCACTGCACCACACTTTTGATGCTTCGCTTGGCGGGCGGCTTGATGTAGACCGTCTGTACTTCAGGATGAAGCTTTTTGATGAGGCGGAGATTGCTGATTCTTGAATCGCAGATTTCTAAGGTGCCGAGTTGGATAACCTCTTCAATAAACGCACGATTGCCACAGAGCAGTTTGGTTACAATGGCCCACTCAATGCCGTGGGTGGCAAAGAGCGCTTGCAGCCTGCTGTGGTTCTCTTGTAACTTTTGTCGATCGAGTTGAATGAATGCCATAGGAATGGAATGAAAGTTATGGGTGACGCATTTCGAGGTATTTGTGGGTGAAGCCCAGGCGTTCGTAGAGCCTTTTGGCCGGATTATCAGGCTCCACATGCAAAGCCACCCCGCCAGTACAATGCTGCAACGCTTCTTGCATCAATCCCGCGCCAATGCCTTGGCCTCGCCACTTGGCATCCACCGCAATGTAGACCAGTATGTTGGAGGGTATATAACCGTCCATTCCGGTATGGTTGATCACCGTAACACCGGCCAGCTGCTGGTCTTTTATGGCCAAGAGTACAAATCCGCCTGACTTCCCATTGCGTGCCAGGGCATAGTCTACACAGCGCATTATCTGGTCTTTGGGATCTCCATAGGGATCGAGATGATGGAATAAAAAATCCACCACTTCGTCTTCTGGGTATTGGGAAGGAAAGCCTGAATCAGAGGTAATCATCCAAAAGTGGAGAGATTCCATAAGGTTTGTTTTAGTTTGATTTCCATTGTTGAACAAGCAGGTAAGCGGTGACCGATGCGGCCAATCCGAAGGCAATGGGGTCCAACCCCCAAGGGAGTTCCATTTCCATCCACCCCAGACTAAGCGATGTTCCTCCGCCAACAATGAGTGCGGCCATAGCCGCATTGGCTGATGCCCGTCGATCAAACAAGGCAGCCAGTACCGGCACGAGCAAGCCCGAGACCATAAAGGCGTAGGAGTGCAGCATCAGGTGGAGCACATTGGTCATTTGACTTCCGATGAGGATGGCGATCAAGCCGATGAAGAGGGTGAATAGCTGACTGATCCACAGCGGTGTTCCGCGTTTGAAGCCGAGCAAATCGGTGAGCAAATTGCCACTGGCAGCCATCAAGCAAGAGTCTGCGGTACTCAGTACCGCTGAAAAATAGGCGCTCATCAACAAGCCCATGGCCCCAATGGGCAACACCTGTCGGAGAAAAACCGGCAGGCCCATTTCAGGATCCATTGGACCTGACAAGCCCGTCATCTCAGGAGTGATGAGTCCTTGTTCAAAAGCTGCTTTTGCCATCAAGCCCAAGAAAGTTCCGAGGAAGGCCATGAGTGGCCATTCAAACAATCCGGCAATGAACCAAGCGCGCTTGGCCTGGTGTACATTCCTACTGGCGTAAATGCGTTGGTAGAGCGTCATCCCCACAAACCAAATGGGAATGATGGTAAGGGCCCAATTGATGAGATCAGCAGCACCTACTTGGTCTAGCCGCAGCATTTCAGGGGCTATGCTGGCTTGTAAGCCGCTCCATCCGCCCAGGGCTTTCCATCCAAAAGGCACCCCCACCAGGGCCAATCCTCCCATGAGAATAATCCATTGCACGGTATCAGTGTAGATCACCGCTTTGAGGCCGCCCATCACCGTATACACCACGGCTACGGCCCCCATGATCCACAAGGCCTGTTGCAAGCCGAGACTTGGAAAAGTTGCAGAAGCCAGTTTGGCGCCGGCCAAGAGTTGACTGCTGGTGAAGCCCAGATAGCCGATGAGAGAGAGCAAGGCGGCCATCCAAGCCACGCGCTTTCCGAAATAGTGGCCAATAAGCTCAGGAAATGTGAGGAGGCCCAGGTTCCGACCAATCGGATAGACTTTTGGGATCAGCACCACTGCGGCCAACCAAGCACCAATCAAGCCGGTGAACAGCATCCAACTGCCGCTCAGTCCCATGGTAAAACCCAGTCCGCCCAAGCCAATAGAAAAACCTCCGCCCACATCGGTAGCCACTACAGACAGGCCAATATGCCATTGGTTTAAATCGCGCCCACCGGCATAGTAATCGTCTTCAGACGCATTCTTGCGCATGAAGTAAACACCCACGCCCAGCATGGAAAGGGTATACAAGATAAATATGACGGCGTCAGCCCAGTGCATCTGTTTGCTTGACAGCCCGCTACAACAACAAAGACCTGAATTGGGTGGAACCTTGGAGGGTTGACCGAGTCCCAAAAGCGAGAAAAGTACACGGCGGCCTTTGTCAGAGAACAGTCCGTATGTTCAGTGCGCAAAGGTACTGCTTTCAGTAGGGGCAGCCAAAGAAGGCCTGCCGTGCAGACTGTCATGGCCGCCTGAATGGACTACTGCTGCAGCCTAGCGATAATGCTGTTCTAGGCGGAGGAGGATGTCGTAGACGGCGGGACAAACACTGGCATTTTTCTCGGTGAGGGAAAGAATTTGCTGCTGTCTGCGGCGGTCGGTGTGGGGATATTCTCGGCAGGCTTTGGGACGGTGCTCATAGACGGAGCAGTAGTTATCGGCGCCCAGGAAAGGACAGGGAACGCTTTGCAGCACCTTATCGCCTTCTTCATCGGTGCGGAGATATTGGGTTTCAAAATCAGCCGCTTTCATGCGGAGGTGGCGCGCCAGCCGATCGATGTCTTTATCGGTAAATAGCGGACCTGTGGTTTTGCAGCAGTTGGCGCATTGGAGGCAATCTGTATAGGCGAAGACCTCTTGGTGTGCGTGCTGCATCTGTTCATCCAGATCGCGTGGTTTCTTGCGTTTCAGCTGTTTGATGAGTTGTTGAAACTCTTTCTTCCGCTCGGGGCGATCAACGAAAGGCGATGGATCTGTTGCCATGGTTTGGCAAAAATGAGCACTTTTTTGGGGGATTCTCTTTAAAGGACAGACGTTTTTTAGTGGAGAGGCGAGAAACGATCCCCAAGTCTCGGGACATCGCACTGCTGCGCAGTAGCTCCGGAAGCGAGAAACTGGAGGAGATCTAATGTCCCCAACCAATGGATTAACGAGCGCGGGTGGGCGAGATTACGGAGGATTAAAGACTCAGGCGACACGGTTATAT
>CAZDPF010000086.1:0-10341 GCA_964507215.1 uncultured Chryseobacterium sp.
AAATCACCATTACTTCGGGTGCTACCCAGGCTTTATACACGGCCATCACAGCCTTGGTACACCTTGGAGATGAAGTGGTGATTTTTGAACCTGCCTATGATTGCTACCTACCCGCTATTGAAGCGGCGGGTGGGAGGGTAGTTCCTATTCGGTTGAAGGCACCTCATTTCTATATTGATTGGCAAGAGGTAAAAGAATGCATCAATGCCAAGACCCGCATGATCTTGGTGAATACGCCCAACAATCCGGCATGTACTACTTGGAATGAAGCTGATTGGCAGCAACTTGAAAGCCTTGTGGCCGGAAAAGACATTGTGGTGCTTTCAGATGAAGTCTATGAGCATCTTGTTTTAGGAGGCCGAAAGCATCTGAGCCTCTTGGGCAGACCCGCATTGAAAGATCAAGGTTTGGCGGTTTTTTCTTTTGGAAAAACTTTTCATGTCACCGGTTGGAAGATGGGACATATTGCCGGTAGTCATTCATTGATGGCGGAGTTTCGGAAACTGCACCAGTATGTAGTATTTGC
Organism: uncultured Chryseobacterium sp.; assembly: GCA_964507215.1. Lineage (GTDB taxonomy): Bacteria > Bacteroidota > Bacteroidia > Flavobacteriales > Schleiferiaceae > RFXV01. The sequence continues at coordinate 527 of CAZDPF010000086.1, forward strand.
GGCCAATCACCCGATGCAAGAAGCCCTTTTCCGGTATATGGCTGAGGAGCGTGTTTATTCAGGTTTGGATGCTTTTTTTGATCAGAAGTATCAACTTTTCGTAGAAGCATGTAGTGACAGTGGATTGCGTTTTCTGCCTTCCCATGGATCATACTTTGTCCTTGCAGATTATTCAGATTGGAGCGATCTAGACGATCGGGAATTTGCGCATTGGCTCACTGTTTCGCATGGCGTAGCCAGCATTCCGCTCAGTCCATTTTACTCTGCCGATATGCACCAGAAGTTGGTGCGCTTCTGTTTTGCCAAAACGGAGGATCTCTTGTTAGAAGCCGCTGGCAGATTGCAAAAGGTAAAGAAGTAAAGTACTGCTAAATCACTCCAAGCGGAATGGCTGTTTGGGTGGTTATAACACGACCTTTAGAGCAATAGCACTAATTTCCTTTGAGGTACTTTTCCAACCACTGGTCTTGTTCCCAAAGCAGATGCAGTATGCTCTCCCGAGCGCTGTATCCATGACTTTCCTTCGGAAGCATCACCAGACGAACCGTAGCTCCCAATCCTTTCAAGGCATTGAAATAACGTTCGCTCTGTAGTGGATAGGTTCCTGAATTGTTGTCTGCTTCACCGTGCACCAATAATAGTGGCGTTTTCATCTTGTCTGCGTGCATGAACGGACTCATGGTGTAATACACCTCAGGAGCATCCCAGTAGCTGCGTTCTTCCGATTGAAAACCAAAAGGCGTTAAAGTGCGGTTGTAGGCACCACTTCTAGCAATACCAGCGGCAAACAAATTGGAATGCGAAAGCAAATTGGCCACCATAAAAGCACCATAACTATGTCCGCCAACGGCCACCTTGTTCCGGTCAATTAGTCCGCGTGCATCCAAGGCATCAATGGCGGCCTTGGCATTGGCCACCAGTTGTGGGCGGAATGAATCATTGGGTTCATCCTCTCCTTCGCCTACAATGGGAAATGCAGCATCATCAAGTACCACATTTCCGCTGGTGAACCAATTGATCGGTGATCCCCCAAAGGGGTAATCGAACTCATTGGGATTTTGGGTATTCTGTGCGGCGCTGGCCTTGTCTTTATACTCTACCGGATAGGCCCATAGAATCATGGGGTATTGTTGGCCTTTTTGGTAATCCAATGGCAGATACAAAGTGCCACTCAATTCCAATCCGTCATCTCTTGTATACGTGATGACCTCTTTTTGCACTTCTGCCAAGCGGGCAAAAGGATTTTCGAATTGGGTGATGGCTTCTAGTTTACCCTTCTTTAAATCGCGGAAGTAGTAATTCGGGTACTCATTTTTTGATTCAATTCGCACCAATAACTTCCCTTCATCTACAAAGTAATCGCGGATGCTTTCGATTTTATCGGTGTAGCTGGATCGATAAATGGTTTCTGTTTTTAAGGTGTTGATGTTGAGGCTGTGAACAAATGGAAACTGGCCTTCTTCGCTATATCCATCCCCAATTAAATAGGCTTTATTCTTTTCTAGCGCCAACACACTAAAGCCGGCATAAGGACCCGTACGGGTTACAAAACTTCCAGGATCACTGTAGCGGTCTTGGTAGTTTCGGTCAAATACTACTTGAGGCGATTGAGAAGGATTGGATGGATTGAAGAAGTACACCTTGGCATTGCGTGTATTCCACCAATAGTCATAGGCCACAGCAAGTTGATCGTTGGCCCAGGTAATGCCACTGAAGCGATTGATAGTTTTAAAAATGGATGTGCCGTTGCCGGTAAAAGGCGCTTCCAATAAAAAGACTTCATCGCGAAATTCCGCTTCAACTTCAGGGTCGCCACCATCTAGCGCTTCTGCATAAACCAAAGTATGCGGTTGATCAGATCGCCAAGCCATATCGCGTCTGCCAGTACGGGTGGCCATAAAGCCTTTGGGCAATTCTTCTGTTAAAGGCACCTGCATGACGGTAGCTATACGAATTCCCTCACTGCTGTATACACTCGATTCACTGGGGAAACGATTGTAAGGCACGATGTAGCTGAATGGCTTTTGAACTTCAGTCACCATTACATATTGGCCATCGGGGGAGAAGGAAACACTGCCATACAACGCATCTGGAAGAAAGGCCGTTTGCTGTCCTTCCAAATCAATTTTCACCAAGGTACTTCGCGCCAATTGCTCAAAATTGTGCTCGTCTACCGGATTCTTCAGCAGGTCTTGGTAAGTGCGATTTTGTGCCTTAGCACCCTCATTCACCGATACCGTGGGACCGGTAGGTATGGCTTCTTGGGTATTGATAAGGGCTTGACGTTCTGCACTCAACACCTTTACCAAGAGGGCCTTCCCATCGCGGAACCAGTTGATCACATTGCCCATATTGGCATTGAGGATGGCGTGGGTGAGCTGGGTGGCTTGCGCTTTTTCAATATTGAGCAGCCATAATTCATTGCCTTCTACAGTGGTATGGGTGAAAGCCATCCACTTTTGATCGGGTGACCAACTCAAATTGGCAATTCTCGGATTCTCAGGCAAACCGCTTACAGCGCTTGTAGTTCCCTTGCGGATATCCATCACCCGCAGTCCGGTATAGAAGGTGGTGCGACTGCCAATATTGGTCTTCGGATTGATGCGCAGCCCTCCCAAGCGCATCTCTGTTTCACTTAATTCCGCAATGCTTTTGTAGGCTTTCCGGTCTACCAAAACCATGAACTCCCTATTGTCTGTGATGAGGGAGAAAGGGGCGAGATCAACATCTACCAGCTCCATAATTTCTTTTGGAGGTTGCTGATAAGTGAGGTTCTCTTGACCGAATAGAACCATGGGGGCGAATACGAGAGACAGGAGGAATTTTTTCATGTTCGTGAAGATAGAGTAGGTAGACCCTTTTGCGGGTGGAGGGAAGCGTTAACCCTTGATCAACTAGGTTTGAACACCAGTTTTACTTTATTAAAGTCTGCCGCTGCATTAATGACTTTGGCAAACTCATCATATTCTTCCACTGTGAAATAGGGATCGCTATAGATCTCTTCAATGGTTACAATTACCCAGTTGCCCTCCACCTTATAGTTTGATACAAAGGCTGCTTTGGGCACCTTTCCTTCACCAGCTATCACGTTAAAACGAAGGTCATCGAGGTTGCCACAGCTCATGCCATCAGGAATTTGCAAACGAATCTCTCTGTCGTAACCACGATTTCTCCCTTGCTCTACGGGAAGCGTGCGTTCTTTTTCTTGGTAGAGTTCGGCCTGTGGGCCAATGACCAAACCAATTTTCAGTATTACGGCATCACCTGCATATTCCACTAAATCAGGTGATTGATAATCAACTTCAAGAATGAAAGGCTCTTTACCCACATATTCTACTCCAGCATTTATTTTTTCAAATCGGGTAACATCAGCGCCATCTAATTGCATGTTTTGCAAGGTTTCATCCAATTCTTTCTTGCGATCTTCATCAACATAGCTGAACATCCCTTGCATATTGGAAGCGGCATCCATACCCGTCCAGGTGAGCTTGCTTTTTACCAACGCAACATCTTGATCTTCATTCAGTTTTACTTCAATATCCATCAATTGCATATTGTCTTTGTAATGGCTCAATGGAATCTTCTTCAAGCTTCCTGAGGCACTTTCAACATCGCCAATGGTCAACGACGAAATAAAGAGACCGTAATTGTCTCTGAAATCACTATCAATCAGTGGTAAACGATAGAGATTGGCGGATGGATCGAGGTATTGATCCAATTCGGGGAAATAGAATAAATACTCCTGTAAGTGGCAGTAGCACTCAAATTCAGGATCAACAAAAGACTCATTTCGTTCATTGGTCAGTACAATTTCATGTTCAATGCCGGCTTCTTTGAACATGCTTGCTAAATAGCGTACGGCTCCATATTCGTTGTACACTTTATTCTCAATCATAAATGGAATATCAGACAGCCGATCATCGGAAGCGTCTATGACGCCATAGTCAAACTTCAAATGGTTCTCAATAGCGCGAATTCGATCAGCCAATTCCATGTTATCTGACAACTTCAGCTTTTTCAGTTCTTTCTGAATGAGCTTGCGTTCGCCCTTGTCGTCTGTATGGGTATTGTTCCAAACGTTCTGAGAAATAGGGGCGTAGTTGTGCATAGACGAATTTCCGGTATAGGTGTTTTCGGCCAATTTGTACACTACCCGCATGCCGTTGGCCGCCAGGTTCGACCAAGGTTCTTCTTCCATCGCTGGCACTTTGTTGGCCCTAAACCGCAGCACATTACGGCCGTCGCCTAGGGTATCAGCTACGCCCTCGGGAAAGCCATTCATGCTCTTGGCTTTGAAGATGAGATGATCAGGAGAGATGATTTCAAAAGCTACCCTTTGCTTGGGGATGCTGCTCTGAATAGTGAGATAAGTGCCGGTGTACTTGGCGGGTCTTTGGTAAACGTAGTAGTATTCAACAATACTGCCTTGTTCTAAACCATCTACGGCATAATAGCGGTATTGCTCAGATTCATCATCTCCTGAAGTTTGCTGAATGTTGCTCTTGTTCAATTCCTGCACCCCTGATTTTCGAATCACCCTGCAGCCTTCCTCCACCATTTTATAGTTGTCTGAAAGAGGGAGGTAGACCTTGTTGTTCTCTTCAATGGCTTTCTCGCTGTTCACATAAACCGCAATATGTTTCAGCACATACTCATCTAAACTGTTTTCACTGAGTACAAATTCATGGATGGTTTTATCGAGGAGCAGCACCTCTTCTTCTTCCACATATTCCGGATCAATGGAACTGAGTTGAATGGAGTCGTTGAATTGGTAATCAGTAGTGTACAACTTTTGCGCACTCAGGGCATTCCACACAATGAGTGAGGAAACTAAGAGGATGCTTTTCATTGTAGATTGATTTTGATGTTTTGGCGATAGGCCATTTTGAGTTGTTTGACAAATTGGTTGTGCGCTTCAAACTCTTGCGGTTCCAAGAGCAGGTCGTTCATGAGAAAATGCATTTGCACATGCAGATACGCAGGGTCTTCAATAAGGCTAATTTTCATGGAGGCATCTTGGCTACTAAAAGCTGCATTGGATGGGAACTCTGCAATTTGGAAGGAGGGATCCTTCTCAAATGAAAACTGGTAGTTGAAGGAGCTCTTGTAGTCTATTTCTAAAGGCAATTTGCGACTATCCATCATTTTATCGCCTGAAAAAGGCTTTTCCAAAAATGGATTCAGAAACACTTCTCCATCGAGTTCCACCAAATAGTCATCGAGGTCAAACGCATATTCAAGTACCAAGGTGTCATCTCCTCGCTCTTTTCCGCTAATGGTATAGTGGTTCAGGTGGAAATTGTTATCGCCTTTCAATACCATGCTGCGCACCCATTGCATTTCATCTTTGGTGCGTTCCAAAGACTCAATGTGTTCCATTCTGCGCAGGCCCCAAGAACGGTAGGTGCCGTTACCACTGATTCTTTTCTGGGCCGGATTCAGTTGCAATTTGAGCGTTTCCTGAATTCCATTTCGATCAGCATCTTCCACCGGTACAACGGCTAATTGGTAGGTCTCGCAGTTTTTGCTGATAAGTACTTGTTTGCCTTGGATGAAAGGCGGACTGTACCCAAAGGGCAATTGGGAATAGGTGGCATCTAGGAAGATAGGTTTTTCTCCTTCCAGATAGGTGGCAATCATGTGATTATCTGTCTGCGGCGTAGGAAGCGTTTCATAAGAGTAGGGGAGTTGTCTGGTGCCCACCCAAGTGGGGTAGAGCGGAATGCCCATAGCATGGGCCATGCTCACCATTAAAGTGCTCATGGCTTTGCAATCGCCATAGCGGTTGCTGCAAGTCACTCCAGCATCCTCGCTTTGAAAACCGCTATAACCTTCCGTAATTGCAATGTATTTGATGTGCTTCTGCACCCAGTGGAAAATTCCTTTGAGTTTGCCGAGTTCATCGGGGTGAGCGATAGAAATGGAATCGATTACTGTTTGCATTTCTGCCGTTGGTTGAAGATCAACTTCTTTGTAGAAGTCGCAGTACCAGTTGTGTAAATCATCCAAATTGCCCAGTAAAGGAATTCGTTGGCCTTCTTTCTCATAATGGCTGATGGTGTAGACCATGTGAGGTGCAAAATGAAGGAAGCCAGGCGTACCGCCTTCTGAAGGAATGGCGTTCATGTGCTCCACTTTGAAGCGGTATTCTTTCACCTTCTTTTTAATGGTGGAATCGCTTTGTAAGACCAGGTCTTCGCAATTGAAAAAGCGAAATTTCATATTCACCGATAGCGGCATCTCGAACACAATTTCGATTTCATCGATGGGTACTCCAGAGGCAAAGAGACTTTTGCCAATAAAGTGAGGATCGCTAATCAAGAATTGGCTTCGCAGTTCTGTTCGCGCGCGCTTGGTGATTCCGGGAAAGTAGAAGCTGGCAATTCGATCGTCATCAATAAAGCTCGAGCTCTCTAAGTCATCATTGTATTCGGGCTCGCTAATAGGCTCTTTGCTGAACTTCTTGCCATTGGGGATCAGGCTGTAACCTTCTACATCGGTTAACATGATTTTATCAGAGAAGTAGATTTCGTCTCTTGAGCTAAAGGCCGGCCGATCGCTCATAAACACTTTGCGCTCGTATTCTTCCATGGTGGCAAACGGTCCGTCTTCCCCCATTTCTACTGCGATGCGAATTTGTTTGCGGGCGATGACAATCTCAGCCTCTGGGTAGCGCAATTTCAACTGGTCAAATTCTGCGTCTTCTTGGGCCTGAAGGGCAGGCAATATTCCCATCCAAACCAGCGCCAGAAATAAGCTTCTTCTAAGACTATTCATTGATGAGAACAAAAGAGAGGTAGCGCACGCCTTCCACCATTTTCCCTTTGGCATTGCGGAATTTAAAAGGACCATAATCATCGCCAAAGCGATACTCTTGTTCTTCAATCAGTTGGCCATTGCTGTCATACCAGGCAGATTTACCATGCCGTGTGCCATAGGCAAACTGCCCTTCAAATGCCAGTTTTCCATTGGGATGGTAGGTTTTAACCGTACCGTTACGCTGTCCATAGTAGTCTTCTCCTTCACTCTCTTTTTGGCCATTGGGATGATAATAAAAGATGGTACCATGAGATGCCCCTTCCTTCATTTCGAAGTCTACTGCTTTCTTTCCATCGGGGTAATTGCTGCTGATCCTTCCATTAAGACCGTCAAAGGGGGTCAGTTGCTCGGCATTGCCATTGCCAAATGCCACCAAACGCCCCAAGATGAACGCCTGATGCAATTGCAATTGACCGTCGTGGGCATACACCTTGGTAGCTCCGTGTAATGCACCCAAAACATATTGGCTATGGACGGAAGGCTTTCCGTTGAGATGATATTCCCATTGTTCGCCATCCTGAACGCCAAAGACATAGTGGCTCTTACTGATCAGTTTGCCTTGTTGATTGTAGTTGTGCCAAGTGCCATTTTTCTCACCCAAATAATAATGTCCGCTATCGCTAACAGTGCCGTTGAAATGGTAATTTACCCATTTCCCATGCAGTTCATCAAGCAAATAATGTCCTTCCTCCATTAACTGACCAGCAGAAGTATATTGAACGGTAGGCCCATGTTTATAGTAGTTTTTGGTATAGTACAGGCGTTTCACCTTGCCGTTTGGGTAAAGTATTCGAATGGTATCATTGGGTTTATCTAGGCTGTCAGCAGACCACAGTTGGCCATCCGGACCATAATAACGAAAGGCTATTTCATTGCCATTGGTATTGTACCATTCTTCCCAGCGCATTTGACCATCGGCGTAGTGGTTACTCCTGTATATCCGTTGTCCTCCGTTAGCAAAATCTGCACGGAAAGAAACAGCTCCATCAGGCTCTAAGTATTCAGTAGGACCATAGGCTTCCCCATCTACAAAATAGAGATTCAAATAAGGCGTGTTAAACCCTAAGTGCTTCTGATTCATCCACCCTTGAAGGGTGTCTTTTCTGTAATTCTCACGTTTCCATTCAATGCCGTGATGGTAGTATAGACTTCTGCCTTCTTTATTGCCCTCTTCATAACGCACATCGGAGTGCAAGAGCCCCATATTGTCAATAAACTGCCATTCACCTTCGCGCTTGCCTGACCGATGCATGCCATTTCCAGAAAGTTGACCCGCGCGAATGCGACAAGATTTCCACTCAATAACATCGCCTTTGGTCTTACCCTGATGCATGAGCTTTCCATCGCGATCAAAACAGCTATAGCTTTCTACTTCGCCGTTTTTGTATTGGTACACTTGGGTTTTGCTGCCATCATCATCATAGATAAACTGTTCACCATGTAATTCTCCCTTGTTGTTGTAGCTGTTTTCTTCTACCAATTGACCAGCAAGGTTGTAGGTTTTCCACTTGCCTATTTTAAGGTCTTGTTCATATTGTCCTTCCAAGTATTTATTGCCATTGGCATAATACTCTAAGTAGGGGCCCTGCAATAAGTCGTCTTTATAGCTTCTTTCAGAATCGATCTTCCCGTTGGCGAAATAGTCGAATGCCGGACCATTGGCCATTCCATTGCGAGCGGTTACTGAGCGGTATAACTGTCCTGCCGCATTGTAGCTCTTCACTTCCCCTACGTACTCTCCATTTTCTTTTCGGTAGCTGAAAGACAGTTGTCCATTGGCGTGGTAGTCGCGCATATCGCCGTGCAGCACTCCATCTTTGTAAAAGGTTTCTGAGCTTGGGGTGCCATCTTCATAGTAATCGGTCCAAGCACCATCTCTTTCTCCCTCTTTAAATGTACCGGTTCCTTCAATGGCCCCGCTGGGATAGTAACGGGTGAAAGGACCATCGGGAACCCCTTCATTGAATTGCAATTCTGCTTGCAGTCCTTTCAAGGTATAGTATTTCCAAATGCCTTGGGTTTTCTCTTTAATGACCCGTCCTTCGCGTTGTTTCCATCCATCAGGATGGAAAATGGTTAATAAGTAATTGGTTTCCAGTGAATCTGGATGGCCTCCATAACCTTCAAACTCATTGTCGTCATTCACCCAAATGCGCACAATGCCCCGCTCTGGATGCGTAGGATGCACAATAGTGCTATTGAGTTCAAACCAGCGGTCTTTGAGCAATGCCCGATAGGCCAAAACATCATCTGCCTTTTTCTTGAGTTTTTTCACCACGTCTTCATTGTCGCTGTGCACCATGAGCACATTGAAGAACATTTCGGCATTGTCATCGGCCACCACCTGTTCAAAGAAGGGGAGATAATTCTGTCCGAAATAACCTTTACTTCTCTTGCCCAAAGACAGTTTTTCTAGGAGCAAACCGTTTTGCTTAATCAAGGGGAAAGTGAACTTAGAGTCTACCTTGTATTTGCTATTCAAGGCGGCTAAACTCTTCAGGGCTGCGGTGAGTTTGCTGAAATCATCGTCAATATCAATGGGTTTGGCGATGGAAGGAATCTCTTGTTTGCCAGACAATAGCTCATCTAAGAAAATCATGTACTGAACGGCCGCTTGGGAGTTGTTGGAGATAATAATGGCCAGGTCAATGGCCATAGTAGCTTCTGTGAGCATGCCGTTCTGGGCGCAGAGTTTGCCCAATTGAAAGTGGGCCGGAGCGTAGTACGGATTCCATTCCAACAATTGTCCGATGGTAGAGAAAGCCTCATTTAAATCGCCTTTTAGCCTTTGCGCAATGGCTTTGTTGACTTGAAGCGAAGTGTTGTAAGGGAAGCGCTTTAAACCTTTTTCACAAAAAGCGATGGCCTGATCGTAGGCATCTGATTCTATAGAGGATATGGCCAAGAGTTCAAAGGCATCGGCCGCACGTTCTTCACAGCGATTCAGCGCTTCTCTGGCGGCTTCAATAGATTCTCGATATTGATCATTCTGATAA
>CAZDPF010000087.1:0-1794 GCA_964507215.1 uncultured Chryseobacterium sp.
TCCGGAGCTTTGGAGGATGCGCCGCATGATGTTGATGGCGGCATCGTGGCCATCGAAGAGGGAGGCCGCTGTGACTATGCGGACTTTATTCTTAGGGGTGTAAACGGTAGGATTTTGCATGGGGGTGCAGGATTGAAGGTGCTAAGGTACAAGGGGGAAATGGAAGGCCATACGGTGGTTCACACAGTTGCCCATTTACCCAAATTGAAAAAACATTTGCAACACTGGTTGAGTACTGGCCAGCGAGGAAGGCCATCAGTAGAGAAAGCCAAAAAGCCAGAGGGGAATAGTGGTCCCAAAGCCTGTTTCCATATCGTCTTTGACCACATAGGCATTGTCTAGACCCAATATTTGCTGTGGACCTTTGTTCCTGCCTCCTATTTCGAAGATATAGGTCTGATCTACTTCAAAATCACCACACTCAGGCAACATCAGTTGATGTTCTGCATTCTTCAGTTGGTTCAAGAAAAAGGTCTCTCGTAAATTTCCCATTTCGGGCTGTGGCTGAAGGGCATAGTTCAATGATGTGTTCTCCAAATAAATCTTATCAGGTTTCTGAAGTGCTGTGATGCCCTTGCCCTGCTTTCGTATAAAATTCAAAAGGCTTGCGTCTTCTAGGTTCTTCAAATAAGTGTATACCGTGGTTCGGCCAATCCCGAGCTTATTGGCTATACCCGAAATGTTGGGAGCAAAAGGCGCTGATTCTGCAATAACAGCCAGCAGTTTCTTGATCTTTTGCACATTCGATGGGCTGTAGTCCTGTATACTGGCCAAATCACTTTCCAAAACTGTGTTTATGGTGCGATATAAACGTGGAAGAATGTCTTGAACCTCTTTTGAAAAGGGGAAATAACCTTCTCTCAGATACTGCTTAAACAAGGGCAAGGGGCGAATTTTTTGGTTCACCTCTTGCGCAATCTGCCGATGAAAGCTGAGAAGATCGGTGAGTTTGATAGACGGAAAGTGAATATTTTGATGAAAAGACAGAAACTCCCGGAATGACAGACCGTTGAGTGACAAACTGAGCAGTCGTCGGCTCAGATCAGACTCTCCTTTATATAACTCTAAGGCCGAAGAACTGGTGAAGAGCACCTGAAGACGTGGGAAGGCATCGTACATGAGCTTGAGCTCTCGCGACCAATTCGGATACTTATGCACTTCGTCAATTAAGAGCATCTGCCCCCCTTGCTGCTCCCACTGCTCAGCCAAATCGTATAAGCTGTGTTGGTAGAAATAGGGGTGGTCTGCGGTTACATACAAAGAAGAAGATGATTCCCTTTCTGCTGCGTACTGCAACAGCATGGTGGTCTTGCCCACCCCTCTCAGACCTTTGATTCCTAAGAGGCGCTCATTCTCTGGAATCTTTGGAAAGAGATAGCGCTTCCAGCTGGTTGAAAGTTGGTTGAGCAATCTGTCTTGAAATAAAAACAACTCGTCCATTTTTCTGTCTTGACATCAAGACAAATATAATCTTCATTGTCTTGTGGCCAAGACAATGCGTCGTTTCATTCCTTCTATTCAGGTGATTGCTTCCATCAAGTCTTAAATGAAATCTGGCGTGAGTTCAACCCGAAGCACCCATAAAGACCTACCGAGGTGTTCTTTCTCCTTAAAGCTTTCAGCTCCAGCGCTCTGAAATGCTAGAGAAGTCACTGTTTAAATCTAGCTAGGCATTCACTGAATCAAGCTCTTGATTATTTCAAAACCACTTTGCGCACTTCCGTGCGGTCTTCGTAGCGCAACTTCAGTGAATAAGTACCCGCTGCTAAATGATCTACTTCAAGGGCAACCACT
>CAZDPF010000087.1:1894-10181 GCA_964507215.1 uncultured Chryseobacterium sp.
CATTTCTAGCTGATGTACCTCTGTTCCCTTGCTATCAATCAGCACTGCCTGAACGCCTTCCATTCTACAGGCTTCTGAGCGCAAGAACAAAACATTCTCCGCCGGATTGGGATAGACCTCCCAATCGCAACCCAAACCCTCTTCCAATCCCACGGGGAATGCGGTGTCTTCCCAATAGCTTGTTGCGTTTTGAATTCCTGCCATCTCGGCCACTGCCGCTACTGTAGCCTGTACCACCTGACGCATAAATCGGAAGTTCAAGGTACTCACCAAATCGTTGGCTGTATGGTAATTGGCATTGCGGAAGTTGGCCCCATCGGTAATCATCACTGCGGGTAAGCTGGCATTCCAAAAGGCGGCATGATCACTGCGGCGCAGGTCGGGTACCAAGCTAGAAGACACGGGAATATCAAGTACTATGGTGTTTAAATCAGGCACATAGTTTTGGGCGGCATTGGCGAATGCTGCTGACAAGGCCGTGGAGTTGAGATCGGCGGTAACGGTGATAAAATCTCCGCGATAGTTATTGGCGGCTATTTGACTGACTACGGTCGGAAAAATTTGACCGAAGCCTGCGGGCAGGGTTTGAGAATTAGGTTGGTCTGAATAGTAGCCTATCATTTCGAAGTTGAATACGCCTTCTACCGTTTCAGCAGTGTCGCGGGTATTCACATAGCGGGCGCTTCCAATGAGACCATCTTCTTCTAAATCGAAACCCACGAATTTGATAGATTTCTCAAAGGCATAGGGCGATAAAACCCGAAGCGCTTCCAACACACCTGCTACAGCAGAGGCATTGTCATCGGCACCGGGTGAATCATCTACGGAGTCATAATGCCCATCAATCATCAAGTAAGCGCTTTCATCGGAAGTGCCAATATGACGTCCGATGATGTTCTCAGCTTGATAACCGCCAAACAAGAAGCCTTGTGAAACTACCTCTAGTCCATGTGCACCGAATTCATTGCGCAACTGTTGTTGCACATTGGCCAAGTGGGTGCTTCCTGTTGCGCGGTGACGGATTCCTTCAAGGCCTACCATATCATTGTAAAGGCGGGCGCTATCTACCTGATTCACCAATTGTTGAAGATCAACAGTGTTTCCATCATCGGCTATGAGCATGATGCGAAAGTTGGGCCCTATGGCCGCATAGGCCGAGGCATCCCAGCTCACACTTTTGCCCAAGCCCGGTGCAATACCCTGGCCAAGATCTCCTGTCGCATTGGCCGTATTGAGGTTGAGCTTCACTCCTCCCACTGCGCCAGCACGAAACCTCAGCTCACAAGCATCGCCTTCAGCGTCGAACAGATCAAAGTTTAGGGTAATGACATTTCCGTTTCTTATGCTTTGCACATTGCTGATCTGGGGCGGCTGATTTTGGGCGAAGGCCAACAAATGCAAGCCCGCGAAAAAAATGAATATCGATAGGAGTTTGGGAAAAGAAAAAGACACGGTTTTCGGTTTATGGTTTGGCTTAAAGATAGCTGATTCTATGACTTATTGACCAAAGTCTTACTAAAACAAGAGAAAGCAGAATGACTTACAGCCATTCCAACAGCTCTTTAAGATTCCGAATTTCGTACTTGATTTGTTCCCCGTGTGGTCTGGCAGCCGGATTGAAATAGACGGCCTCCAATCCAGCGCGTCGGGCACCTAGTACATCGGCTTCCAGGCTATCGCCAATCATCAATGACTCTTTTCGCTTGGCCCCCGTAACCTTTAGCGCGTAATGGAATACTTTCGGATCAGGCTTCTGCACACCTACTTGCTCTGAGCTGATCCGATGGGTGATGTAGGGCTTCAGTCCGGAGTGATCAATTTTCACGTCTTGCACTTCCGAAAACCCATTGGTCACAATGTGAATTTGGTATTTCAAACTCAGCTCTCGGAGCGTTTCCAGTGCATCTGGCAATAAATTGGTCTTGTAGGGCGACCGTTGGATGTAAAGCTCTTCCATCAAATTGGAAATTGGAATATCTTCAACACCAAACAGTTTGAGGCTTCTATAAAAGCGTTGCGAACGCAACTCAAGCTTGGTCACTTTTCCCTTTCGATATTCAGCCCACAAAGACTCATTGATTTGCTGGTACTGTTCAAAAAAGCTTTCAAATGAAGGCACGCCTCTTTCTTCCAACTGCAATTCTTCGTACAGCTCTAGAAGCGTTACCCGACTATTGGTTTCAAAATCCCACAGCGTGTGATCGAGGTCAAAAAAAAGATGTTTAAAGTTCAAAGTCTGAGGCTTTTTAAAAAGGGAATGCTACTGCGAACCGCGCGAAAGTAGGGACTTCTTTTGGCGCCAAACCCCGCGTTGAACTCGGCCAAACCCGGTTGATTGGAGCCTTCAAAATCATAGAGAAAGCCCTTGTTGGAGTAAAAGATGAAAAGCTCATCCAACAGATGGCTCATGGCACCGTGGGCCTTTCCGAAATCACTTACCGCGGTGAACAATGACACCAAGCGATGCCGATACTGCACGAGAAAAACGCCTGCACAAGGGGTATTGGTTTCGTCGTGAAGCGTCCACAGAAAACCCCTTCGCTTGTGAATAAGCACATACATCATTTGGCGCATGCGGCTGTAATGCCATTCGGTCCAACCTTCCAACTTCGCTCCTTTGTGCGATTGAAACAATTGTAGAATTACTTCCGGACTATCATACTCAAATAATTGAAACTTCTGCCGTTTGGCTTTCTTGAGATTCCGCTTCGTCCGTTGGTTATAGCCTTCATAGATCTTTTCATACGAACCTGAAATATCCAATAGCTGATTGGTCTGTTCTTGAAACACATAGTTGTTTAAAACAGGGGGCAAGAAGCGCTCGTTTAAAAAGTAATCTACCCACAAAAAACGGCGCGGAATTGACAAAAGCACTTCCCTTAACAAATCTGATGTAGCCGAATGACCGAAGAGTCCGAGTTGCTGAGTGCCATAAGGCCGAAAAAGATATTGAACTCCCCATTTAGCCGCTTTGGGCAAAGGAAAAACTGCTTCATAATTGCCTACCACTAGGGCATCCCATTCTTTGCAGGTGAGATCGAGATACCAATGGAGTGGGTAGACCAATGCTGAAGGATCAGCATTGATGCAGGCATCCCATTTGGCCGTGTCAACGTCTTGGTGTTTGATGTAGTGGATCAAGTGCAGTAGGCTACCAATTGATGATACAATTCAGGCCATCCTTTTGATTCAGGCAGGAGATCTCCCAGGTTTCTATTGTGCATTACACTCACCAATTGCCCGTTTAAGCTTTTGACCTGATCTGCGAACATTTGAATCTCTTCCCATGCTTCCTCCGGAGTGAGGTGGAGGTAATCTTGGTAGACAGAATCCATAAAGGGAAAAGGATGCACCAACATTTCGGTTTCCTCTTCCACTTCTAAATCATAGAATCTAAACGGGGTGCAAGTACTGGCTCGCCAACCGGTATTGCGGGCATAGCCCATGCTGTAATCATGTTCAATACCCAAGCTGATCAGCCGCCTGTAAGTCAGTGGAAGTCGCATGCGCAGATAGTGTTGCCGACTCTTTTTAATCTTTCGTCGAACAATTTCCTCCATACCGAGGTGCTCATTCACCATCCGATCCTCATCTTCAAGGGTACGATAGCTAGGGTGAATGCCCAATTGAGCAAAATCAGCAATGTGCCTAACTGAAGTCTGCAATTTTTGGGAGAAGCGTGAGATGTTACGATCATGCGGCCCTAGCTCACTGAAGAGCACAAAATAGATTAGCTCAAAGCCTTTTTCTTCTGCCAGTTGCATCTCTTGATCATAGCGATCAAAAGGATCGGGTTCTTTACCGAGGAAAGTCTTCCATCTGCGGTGCAGCACATCGATATTCAGATGATATAGATCGCGCAAAACGGCACTGCCTACCCGCAAAGGACCTTTACCGAGAAAGGCAAAACTATTGTCTACATCTACGGTGCTTACAAACTCCCATGTACTAGAAGTTTGAATGTCAATTGTTAAAGAGCGCTTCCATTGTGCCCACAGTTTCCACCACCACTCATTTACCAGTGGCCGCTTCAAAAAACCCAAGCGGAAAGCCGCAGATTGATCTACCGGAAACCTGCCGTGTTGATCGGGCATAAAGGGCAGGTATTCTTCATATCGACTGATGCAATAAAAGGTGGCTGCAAATGGATCGAAAGGCACGTCTGATTTGGTCTTGCTACCAAAAAAACACGGTAAGCCTTCCCATTCTAAGAGATGGATGTTCTGCTCGAATATCTCGGTTTCGAATAGCAACTCATGCGGATGGATGCGGAAAACACCTTCGCATTCGTGTTTAGAATAATTGATTTTAAGCGGATTCTCGGCTTGCAGGAAAGCCTGAAAGTCAGTGTGTAAATCCCATGGCAATCCCAACAGGTCTTCAAAGACAAATCGAAGCGTATGGATTAGTCGTGCGGTGCGTCGAGGGGCGTAGATGCAGACCTCAGCCGCCATACATTCCACCGTTGAAATTGAGCACTTGTCCGGTGAGATAAGCCGCCGAATCTGATGCCAAATAATCGATGAGGGCACCCAAGCTTTCAGAATCACCCAATCTTCGCGCGGGTATACTTCGGATGATTTGGTCTTTTACCTCTTCGTTAATCAAGTGAATCATTCCATCATCCATATAACCCAATGCGATGGTATTGACCGTAATTCCTCGATGGGCCAACTCTCTAGAGGCAGAAGCTGCCAAGCCAAACAAGCCTGCCTTTGATGCCGCGTATGCGGCTGTGCCTGCTACCCCTACTTGGGCCACTACTGAAGAAATATTGATGATACGGCCAAAACCGCGATGACGCATCCCTGGAATTAGGTGCTTCATCATGAGAAATGGTGCAGTCAGATTGAGATTGATTACTTTGTTCCAATGCTCAAGGTCTTGTTTCCAAGTCATTGCAGCAGAGCTCATTCCTGCATTGTTCACCAGAACATCTACTCTACCCATTTGTCTTTGGGCTTCTCCGCACAAATGAATGATGGCCTGCTCTGAGTACAGATCTGCCTGAAGCATGAGGGGCTCATGGGTAAAGGTAATTTCCTTCACCAATTCTTCCAGCTTGTCTTTGTTGGTATGGTAATGCAATACCAATTTGTAATCACTTGGGGCAAAATGCCTTACCATGGCTGAACCCATCCCACCGGTGGCTCCGGTGATGAGCATAACGCGCTTATTTGTGTTCACTCAACTTGGCCTTGCGGATGATACATGGCAACCCTTCACTCATGAAACGCCTCCAACCTGGTGTTGAGCATTCCTTGAGCATTCAAAAGTAAGCATTCAGCCTGTCCGAGGGGAAAGCGATCAAGCACCGAGGCCCGTTCAAACATGGGGATGAGTTCATCACATCGGCGTTGAACGCTCCATACCGGGTTGTGCACTTTGGTTTCTACTGTCTCTTGATGACCATCTTGGTCAGTGAGTTGAAAACGGAACACCTGAGGATGATAGACCGGATAAGGGAAATCTACTGCGTCTTCCAATGTGTGGAGATGGGTTCCTGCATTGTCAAGGGTCACCCCGGCATATAGAATTTTTCCGTTGAGCTGCATCATTCTGCGATAAGGAGAATTTGCGTTGTACGGAGTAATCTGACCTCTGTGTCCTTCGGTAAGCCATGCCGCCTGTTGGCCCCAAGCAAGAACTGGTTCAGTAGGGTGTGGACTTCTCTTCACCCCGGGCCATGTTCTGAATGTTTCTGACAAGGCCCCCATAGCAGATGGAATAGTTCGGAGATCAACTGTTTGGTGATGCTGTGCAAATGCCAGCTGCAGTGTTTTTATAGGAGAAGAAGGCATCAACAAATGGCCTTTAGGACCAATGGCCTCCAAGAAAGCCTCGCACAATGTAGTGGGACCACCTTGAACAAAGCCCAATTGACTCATGCTGCAATGCACCATGACGGTATCTCCTGGGGCTATTCCCATTTGTTGAAGTTGCTGAATCAGTTCAGCTTTTGTTAAGCCCTTTCCAGCCAATGCTTGCTGCCGAAGTTGCCGCCTTCTTTGGTTCTTCTTCCATGAGCGAAACTGGTCTAGAACAGCCGACGGTAGAAACTTGCGAAGTACCTCCTTCAATGCCATCAATGGTTTTGATTGGTTTGAAGCGCTTCCATGGTCAATGCTTCGAGGAAGTATTTGCTGGCCCAATTCGGGCAACCAAAAGCTTCATAGCGGCCCCAGAGGGGAGCAGAGCCAAACAAGGCCCCTTGGCATGGCCAAGTGCTTTCTTGTACCTGCAATTCGCGCAACCAAATGTTCATCAGGGAAGCTGCCTCGCGATATTGTTGTTCCCCTGTATGTGCCAATAGCCGTTGCCAAGCAATACTCATTTGGGCCCCTCCAGTGGTAATAAAGGCTTCTGTTCCTCGCCATAAGGCATCATATCTGCCATGCAATCTTCCTTCTTGTAAGAACTTCTCTAACAATACGTCTGCTGCACGCTGACCGGCTTCGATGAAAGTTGCCTGTTGAAGTAGCATTCCGGTTTCTATCAATCCGTCTATGGTGTACGCAATAGTGTGTAGAATCGGACGATTATTGTGTTTAATCGTATTGTCTGCGTCGGCAAACCAAGCATTTGGATGCTGCTTTTCTCGGATCACCCATTCACATTGTTTCCGGGCAGCCTCGGCAAAAAGCCCATTACCAGTTTTTATATAGAGTGCTGCCAAAGGAGCAGCAACGTAGGTATCATAAACCCGCACCCGATTGAGATACACAGATTGCGACCAAAAACCCTGTGCATCTTGAATATCCACCAACCAAGTACCTGCTTTCACTGCAGAGGCCAAATAGCGCTCCTCCTGAAAGTGTTCCCAACCTGCCAACATTCCGCGGATCACTTGAGCGGTATTGAACACTACCGCAGGACGTTTCTGCGCCACATACCCCCCTGGCCATCCACCATCAGCAAACTGAATCTCCAATAACCAATCTAGGGCTTTGCGCGCCGATTCTTGGGTCTGCGCTTGCATCTCCAACCATTTTCCAGCTTCTAGTAAAGCAGGAACAATGTAACCTGTAGTTTCAGGATAAGAACTGGTCCACCCGCGGTCAATATACCAAGTAGAAAAACCCCCATCAGCTTGCGCTTCTTGCGCTCTCAATAACCAATGGACCAAGGCCTTGCCTGCCAATTCAGGCGCCAATACCTTATGTTCCGTTTGTCTCAATAGTTTTCTCCCCTCTTGATGAACGAGCAGCCGGGTAAAGTTTTGGGCATATCGCCAAATAGAGCGAATCATCCGATCAGGTCATTCTTGATGGTCTGAACAATAATGGGGGCTGTTATTTGTTGCAAAATCTTCGGTGGTCTTCCGGGTTTGCGTTGGGTTTCCAATGCCTTTCGCATCCTTTCGAGATCTATGTCTACCACGAATGCGAATCCGGCATTCACCCACTCCACCCACTCTGTTTCGGTGCGTACTACCAGCACTTTTTTGCCCAGCATGGCTGCCTCCTTCTGTATACCACCTGAATCGGTCATGACGAAGTTGGCCATTTTGATCAAGCTAAGTGTTTCTCCATAACTCACTGGCTCAATGGTAATTAATGATGGATGCTGAAGTAATTTAGCCACTTTCTCATCTTCTTTGGCCACCCGAGCCAAACGCGGATGCAAAGGAATCAACGCAATGAGATTGCGCTCTTCCATCAGCTGAATAACGTTGTTGAGCAATGGAAATAAACGGGTGCGGTCGTCTGTATTGTAGTTTCTATGAATGGTCAAGAGCGCGTAGTTTTTGCCCTGGGTCTTCTCTGTTACGAAAGGAATATCTACGCGATCTCCAAAGAACTTGATGTTGTCATACATGACATCGCCACAGAGCAGCACTTTTCTGGTAGAGGTGGAAAGCAGCCCTTCTTTGGCGAGGTTGGCGACAGCTGTAGGCGTTGGACAAAATAACCATCTGCTCAGTCTATCTGTTTGAACACGACTGTATTCTTCGGGCATCAGATGATTGTAAGATCGCAAACCAGCCTCTATATGGGCCAAGGGAACATTGCTGTCTCTTGCTGCCCAAGCCCCTGCCAAAGTGGTGTTGGTATCGCCATATACTATAACGGCATCTGGCTTGATCTCGCGAAATAGCTTGGTCAAGCGCTCTCTTAAAAAGGCTACCTGTTCTCTTCCACTATACTCCCCAGCGAGGAGATGGTGTTCAGGTTGCGGGAGATTGAGTTCTTCGAAAAATTGCTCAGACATCTCCGGATCATAGTGTTGACCAGAATGAATATAGACCTCCTGAAGATCAGGATGTTTGGCCAATTCACGAGAGATG
>CAZDPF010000088.1:0-10173 GCA_964507215.1 uncultured Chryseobacterium sp.
GCAAGCTCGGTCGACCTTACTTACTCGATACTGTTTTAGAACATATTCCAGCGCCTAAGACCACCGACGGCAATACCCAAATGCTGGTGACGTCTTTAGATTATTCCAACTTTACAGGACGGATTGCCATCGGGCGCTTACAACGTGGTTTTCTCAAGCCCGGTTTGCCCGTGATGTTAATGCGTCGCGATGGGTCTAAGATGAAGTCGCGCGTGAAGGAACTCTACAGCTTCGAAGGTTTGGGCAAGAACAAAGTAGAACGGGTAGAGGCTGGAGATATCTGTGCGATTTCAGGCTTGGAAGGCTTTGAAATTGGCGATACCATTGCTGATATTGAAGCACCTGAAGCATTGCCAACCATCGCTATTGATGAGCCTACCATGAGCATGCGTTTTACCATCAATGATTCGCCTTTCTTTGGTAAAGAAGGCAAGTTTGTGACTTCAAGACATTTGAAAGAACGCCTCGAACGGGAGACTGAAAAGAACTTGGCCTTGCGGGTGCAACCCACTGATTCAGCTGATGCTTTTCAGGTTTTTGGCCGTGGCGTATTGCACTTGAGCGTACTCATCGAAACCATGCGTCGAGAAGGCTATGAACTGCAGATCGGTCAGCCGCAGGTAATCATCAAAGAAATTGATGGGGTCAAGTGCGAACCAATAGAGGAACTGACCATTGACCTGCCCGAGAATATCTCAGGGAAAGCCGTGGAAATGGTCACCATGCGCAAAGGGGAATTGCTCAATATGACCCCAAAGGCAGACCGCATGATCCTCGATTTTAAAGTGCCTTCGCGCGGATTAATCGGACTTCGAAATGGCCTGTTGACGGCCACAGCAGGAGAGGCCATCATGAACCATCGTTTCATTGCTTTTGAACCGTACAAAGGAGAAATTCCCCAAAGGCAAAACGGCTCTATCATTTCTGGAGATACGGGTTCGGCCATTCCATATTCCCTCAACCGTCTTCAAGATCGTGGAAAGTTCTTCGTAGATCCAGGAGAGAATATCTACATGGGACAGGTGATTGGCGAACAGAATAGAGCGGGCGACTTGGTGGTGAATGTCACCAAAGAAAAGAAGCTCAGCAACGTTCGCGCTGCAGGATCAGACGAGAAAATGCGCATCGCACCAGCTATTCGTCACAGCTTAGAAGAAGCTTTGGAATATATTCAAGCAGATGAATATGTAGAGGCTACGCCCCAAAGTCTTCGCATCAGGAAGATCTACCTAGACGAAAACGAGCGGAAGCGGAGAAGCAACTGAGCTTAGTCTATCAAGGGCAGCAATTCACGCTGGACATAGTCTGCAACCGAATTCGGACTCTTGCCGCTGAGCAAGCTGAGGAAACGCGATGGTTGGGCTTTGTTGATCAGTCTGGGCATAAAATGCAACAGGAAGAGCACTTGTATCTGCTCTTTCGGCATGCCTTGCCCTTGTTTCAATTGGAAAAAGGCGCGCCTACCTACTGAGCGATATTGCACCGGATGGGTGGTGTACTGGTTGATGATGTCTGCAATTTCATAGAAGTTCAACTTCTCTTTTCCGGTGATGTTGTACGCCCGCATTTTAAAGTCTTGAAAGCGCAAAAGCAACTCCGCCGATGCACGGGCCACATCTTCTAAATCTACCCAAACAAATGCTGCCCGGCCGGCTGGTAAAAGAATCTGCCTTTTCTCTTGAAGATCAGCCAACAACTGGGTGGAAAGGTTTTGCATGAAATAACTCGGACGAAGGAAAATGAATTCTTTTCCTGATCTTTTGATCATGCGCTCGATGAGGGTATGTGGAATACCCCTGTTCTTTCCGGCCCCTTGAACCGATAGAAAAAGCACTTCCTTGACAGAAGAAGTTCCCAGGACTTTCATAAAAGGTCCGAAATGCTTTTTTACATCAGATAATTGTGGCGGACGGAGTAAAAAAAGCGTGTCTATTTCTGTCAACGATTTTTCAAAAGTAGAAGGATCTAAAAAGTCGAATACACGAAATTGCAGTTGGGGATGCTGCGGGAAAAAGTTTTGAGCATCAGGTATATGGCGCACCGCGAGGTGTATTTCTACCGCTTCAGATATGGTAGAAAGCAATTGTTGGACGAGGCGTTTTCCCAGATTGCCCGTGGCCCCTGTGATGAGAATTTTTTGCATAGTGATGACCGCGAAGGTAATCTATACGTTCTCGGGAATTCCGAGAATGTGAAAGAATATCCTGATGCAATTTTCACTCAGTCTGCACCTTCGTGAAAGTACAGTTGCACATCAATTTTTACCTCCTTTCCAGCCGTGAAGCTGCCGTAGTCTTCTCCTACAGCAAAATCAAGACGTTGAATGTTAAACGCTGCCCTGAGGTAAATGCCTTCTAAAACAATGGGAATTTCAACCTCTTTTTGAATGCCCTTAATGGTGAGAATTCCATGGGCGAGGAAGCTTCCATCAGCCTGTCTTTCAATTCGATTGGCCAGATAGCATATTCTTGTATATTGCTCTACATCAAAAAAATCTGGACTTAATAAATGGGCGTCTCTTTGCTCGTTGCCTGTTTGAAGGCTCGTCACTTCCAGGCAAATATCTAGTTCAGCTAAATCCCGTGAATCCGGGGCAAAACGAAGGTCGCCATGAAGTCCTATAAAAGATCCTTTGATGGTATTGACCTTCATATTGCTAATGGAGAAGTTTACAATAGAGCGCTCTGTATCTACTGTTTGGCCAGACAGATACACAGTGCTCATCAGCAGGCAAAAGGCCATTATGCGAAGGGGAAAAGCGGTGGTGATCATTGATGCAGTGATGAAGTAGATCAAAGATGAAGTAAAAGACTGGTCCTCCAATTAATTCCATTCGCCGACAGTATTATGTCGTTCTCCGAAAATTAGGGTTTCTTTAAGTCCTGATTGAGAGATTTGATAAGCTGAAAAGACCCCTTCTGCTGAACCACTGCTCCCTCAGCACCGTGCAGTTATGAAAACAGATAACAAGGAAGTGAATGTTCTACAACGTGCGTTGGAGGAGAGCTATGCCCGTAGCGAGCATCTACTCGAGCACATTTCTCATGGAGTAGTAATTCATGATATCTCAGGCGCAATCATTGAAGCCAATAGCCAGGCCTTGCAGATGCTGGGATTGAACATGGACCAAATGCAGGGAAGAACGTCTTTAGACAGCAGATGGCGGGCCATTAAAGAAGACGGAAGTCCCTTTCCTGGAGACCAACATCCGGCGATGTTGGCCCTGCGCAATGGAAAAGCAGTTGAAAGAGTGGTGATGGGGGTGTATCATCCGGAAGGCGATAAATGTGTCTGGATTAAAATCAGTGCTTACCCCAGATTCAACAAAGAGTTGCAACAGGTTCAAGAGGTCGTCGCCATTTTTGAAGACATTAGCCAACAGCAGAGCCTCCTGCAAGAGCGCAATCGCCAGAACTCACTGGAGGAAATTCTCATTAAAACTTCGCGCCGCTTCCTCACCGCTACCCAGCACAATGTTGACCAACTGATCAACGATTCTTTGGAACAGTTCGGACGCTTTCTAATGGTCGACCGAACCTATATTTTCAGATATGATTTTAATCGCAATACCACCAGTAACACCCATGAATGGTGTGCAGCAGGCATAGCACCACAAATAGATGAACTACAGGCAGTACCGGCTCATCTTTTTCCTGATTGGTTAGAATACCATCTCAAGGGTGACACCATGTTTGTAGAAGAGGTAAAGTCTTTGCCTGCAGAGAGTACACTCAGGCAAATACTCGAACCTCAAGGCATACAGAGTTTGATTGCCATTCCCATTCTTTCACCCAACGAAGAATGCCTGGGATTTGTGGGCTGCGATGCGGTCAATAACAAACACCATTTTCACCGGGGTGAACGCGATATCATGAAGCTTTACGCCGACTTAATTGCGCGCTTGTGGTTGAAAATGGAAATGGAATTCGAGCTGCGTGAGCGCCTCAAAGAGTTGAATTGTATTTATGAAATTACCCGCTTAAGCCAGCAGCAAGGCATCAGCCAAGATTATCTTCAAAGAGTAGTAGATTTTATTCCACCTGGTTTTTTGCATCCTGAAAAGACGCTGGCCAGAATTGTAGAAGGCCATGAGCTTCTGGCAGAGAGTGGTTTCATCCTAGAGGCGGGTAAGACTATCAAACTCGCTATTGCGTGGGAGAACAATTCTGCATTGCATTTGGAGGTGGTACTGGAAAAAGGCCTTGACTTTCTTCCTGAAGAATACACCCTCTTGCACAGAATAGTACCTGTAGTAGAGAAAGAGCTGCTCAGAAAGAACTTAGAAAGCAAGAGAAAAGAGGCCAATCAGCGCTTGGAACGCATTTTTCAATCGCAGAATACCTATCAGCTGCTCATTGACCTCCACGGCAGAGCCAGTATGTGGAACCGGCTTTTTGATGAACATTTCGCTTGGTCATTTCCAACCATAGTGAGCAATGAGCAGGAATTACACATCAATAGAACCCTGCAGGAAGAAGACCAGCCTACGCTGAAGAGTGTTCTTCAACAACTGAAGGACAATCCCAAAAATTCCATTGAAGTGAACCTGCATATGCACTGCATCAATCGCACCTTGCGAACGGTTCGATGGGAGTTGACTTGCTTGAAAGATGAGGTGGGAAATCCAACAGAGATATTGGGTATAGGGGTAGACGAAACCGAGAAGATTAAATCGCAGCAAGACCTGGAGCTGTTCAAAAAGATTGTAGATCAATCTTTGGCCGGACACGGGGTAGCCACACTTGATGGTAGCATACGTTATGTGAACAAAGCAATGGCTGATCTGCATCAACTGAGTGTTGAAGAAATGCTCAAAATGAATTTCAATCAATTTTATGGAGGAAGTAAAGTTCTTCAATCGCAGCTTCATACAAGAATGCAGCAGCTTACGGAACAAGGCTACCTCAGCAATTCTGAGCTTCGTTTTAAACTTCCCAATGGCGCCACGCGCACTGTATTGAGTAATGCGGTGTTGGTTGAACACCATCAAGAGCAGTTACTGGCACTCTCAATGAATGATTTAACGGCCATTAGAGAAAGTGAGGCAGAGTTGAAGTGGCTTCGCAATGCATTAGACGATAGTCCGGTAACCTTTGTGTTGGTAAGCAAAAAGGGCATCATTCGTTACGTAAGCAGAGGTATTGAGCGCCAGGCAGGATATTCACCCAAAGAGTTGTTAGGGAAAAATTCGATCATCCTCAGCTCCGTTAAAATGCTCAAAGCCTACCAGAAAATCATCGCCGAGCAATTGAATCTCTATGGCAACTGGGCCGGCGAATGGTTGAGCAAAAGAAAAGATGGTTCAGAATATTGGGAACGCATTAGCATCACCCGTTTGAATGCCAGTGAACACCATGAAGAGCGAATGCTCATTATTAAACAAGACATTTCTGAACTGAAGCACAGTTTACAATCAGTGGAAAGGCAGAACGAGCTGTTGAAGTCTATTGCGTGGACGCAGTCGCATGTGGTTCGTGCGCCACTTTCTCGTATTTTAGGTCTCATTGCACTTATGGAGGATAAAGACCTTATGGACGGAATGGATGAGGCAGACTTGCGCAAAGCCATTCTGAACTCGGCCCATGAGTTGGATGAGGTCATCAGAGATATTGTTCGTCAGGCCGAAACACCCATCCCCAAAAAGCCGTAAAGAATGCCCGGGAAAGTATACAGCCTTGAAGAACAATTGGCTCGGCTGGAAAAGCAGCTCCATAAAGAACGGGAGACCCGCATTCAGGCAGAACAACTGCTAGAAAAGCGAGCCAGAGAACTACAAGAGCGAAACCTAGAGCTCGAAAAGCTCAACAAAGAGCTGTTTGGTCTCAACCAAGAGGTGAGTACCCATTTGGCTTCAGCCAAGATGGAACTAGAAGAAATTGTGCAATCGGCGGGTGACATTATTTATTTGATGGATGCATCAGGTCATTTTGAATTCATCAACCAATCGGCAGAAAGTATTACAGGTTACCAATTAGAATCGCTTCGCCAAAGGCATTTCTTAGACATTGTACATCCCTCAGATCGCTTGCGTGTTCGTCATGAGATCCGCAAAATATTGAAGCGAAAGCAGCCATCGGCCTACTTCGCTTTTGATCTGACCAACAAACAGGGAGATCCTATTCACGTGGGGCAGCGAATTCGCTTGTGGTATGACGATCAAGGAAGGGTAAAACGGGCCATTGGCATAGCCCGAGACTTAAGAGATATCCTCCATCTGGCCCAAGATGCGCGCAGAACCCAAAATAGGTACGAGAGCATTATTCGCAGTTTAAAACTGGGCATTCTGGTGACTGATCGCAGCCATCGCATTCTAGAAGTAGATGATAGAATGTGCCAAATGCTGGGGTACGCAAAAGAAGATCTGATCGGGAAAGACCCTAAGGGCTTTTTACTTGATCCGAGTTTTCGGCAAGAGATGGAACAAGCCGAAAGGGAGTATCATCAAGGAAAATCAAGAACCTTGACCTTGAGGCTTCTGCGAAAAGACGGGACTCCTCTTTGGATTCTTCAAACAGCCATTACAGAATACGACGGCTTTGGAAATCCCGCCCGCTTTGTTGGCGTTCATCTTGACATTTCTAAGATGAAAGACATGGAGCACGCTTTAAAAGATGCCAAGGAAGAAGCAGATAAGGCCCGGCGTGCAGAGGAGGCGTTCATGGCCCATATGAGCCATGAGATGCGTACACCCTTGCATGTTATCATGGGCACCAGCCATTTGTTGCAACGTGAGTTGCACGAAGTAGAACACAAGCAAATGGCAGGCAATGTGTTCAAATCCAGTCAGATGCTCCTCAACTTGGTCAATGAGGTACTGGATTTCTCGCGCATGGTGGATGGAGAAGTTGAAATACAGCAACATACCGTACACCTTGAAAGTGTAGCGCGCGCGGTGAAAGACATGCTCATGCCTCTGATTGAAGAAGCAGGCCTCACTTTTCACCTCGAAAGCCAATCGCTTAAAACCCCCATCATTCAGTCAGATCCGGAATTGCTGCAGCAAGTACTCATCAACTTATTGGAAAACGCCATCAAGTACACTCCAGAGGGAAATATTGGAATTAGGCTGAGAAACAGTGATGCCGATGAGAGTGTACAAGGCGTGCTTATTGAGGTTTGGGATGAAGGTGTAGGAATTAGCTCATCCGACAAACAAAAGATTTTCAATCGCTTCTTCAGAGCCGATGCGCTTCTGGGGAAGATATCTGGTACGGGACTCGGGCTTTCGATCACACGAAACCTCATTCAAAGTTTAGGTGGAACTATTGGGGTGGAATCGGAATTGGGCAAGGGAAGCACGTTCAAAGTGATTTTGCCAGTCGGACGACCCTCCTTAGAAGATATCCCTCAGCTAAAATCCGATGAGCAAAACTTTGGCCTAACTGAAGCCTCTTCAGACATAGCCCTTCCCCCAGACTTGCGTCTGCTGCTGGTAGAAGACAATTTGCTGAACCAAGAGTTTCTAGCGCAATTATTGCACTCTTGGAGGTGCAGGGTAAAAGCTTTTGAAAGGGCAGAAGATGCTTGGGAATATCTACAAAAGCACGAAGTGGATTTACTGATCACTGATCACAATTTGCCTGGCCAAAGCGGATGGAGCCTTATTCAACGCATCAGAAAACACCTTTCTGCGAATAAAGAGCTTCCCTGTTTGTTTCTCAGTGCTGCCGAGTCTGAGTTTACGCTGAAGGTACAAGATGCCAACTTACAAGTGCTGAGAAAGCCAGCTCTTCCCATTGAAATTAAAAAAGCTTTACACAAGCTTCTGATTGAAGAACCAATGGTTTTTCTGCCGCATTCAGCCAAAGCGCTTCAATGGAAGAGCTTGGGAGAAGGCTTGGTACAATGGGATGCCAAAAAAGCTTGGTACCTCCACGATGGTCACTTGGAGCATTTGCTGAACAACACCCGCTCCATGCGCGCGGTACTCAATGAACATATTGCCCTGGGAAGCCAGGCCATACGGTCTTTAGATCCTGAAAAATTGTACAAGGCATTCCATAAAATGGCCTCATCGGCAGAATTATTAGGACTTTCGGAGACCATTGCCTTTTGTGCGAATATTCGTAAAATGAAAAAAGAAAACATCCCGCTTCTTTCAAAAGACAGCGTACAGATGCACGCCGAGTGGCTTTCTGTTTGTGCCAGAACAAGAAAGCTTTTGCGTCAGATGGAAGAGCGGATGGAACGTGAACTGAACAAACAGATGGTATGAGGTGCGTACTGGTAGATGATGATCCTATTCTACTGCAGAATATCCAACAGCAGTTGAATAGTTTTCCGGACCTTGAAATTATTGGGGTGTACACGCGTGGCGAAGAGGCCCTTCTGGCCATAGCGGATAGCGAACCAGATATCGTATTTCTGGATGTTGAACTAGACGGCATTGACGGCTTGAAAATAGCCAAGGCGCTAAGAAATATTCCATTCATCGTAATAATCTCCCATTCAGAAGATTACGCAGTCAATGCTTTTGAAGTAAATGCGGTGGACTTCTTGAAAAAACCCGTGGCGATGTCGCGTTTGGTTTTAACCATTGAGCGCATCTTTCACAGAAAACGTCAAGAAACCATTGTCAATCAAAAGCCAGTTTCCAAACCACAAGAGGAAATTTATGTGCGTTCTCAGGGCAAATACATTCGCTTAGAACTCAAGAATCTGCTTTATGTAGAAAGCTTAGACGATTACGTGAAATACCACAATGCCAACGGCAAGAAGCTGCTTTGCAACGGAACCTTGAAATCTATTCTTGAAGGACTTCCTGAAAATTTCATCCGTGTTCATCGATCGTATGTTGTAAACACCCATGCAATCACTGATTTTGATGATAGTTCGGCGCGTTTGGGGGATATCGAAATTCCTATCGGCAGGGTTTATCGAAAATCATTGCGAAAGGCCCTGGGCTTGTAGGGCATTTCAGTGTATTGACCAGCGCTATTTAAGTAAGGCAGTTTCCTGCCGCTTAATCTAGTGGTGTTCTCTTTTCAAGATGGCCCAAAGGTGTTTCCATCTATTGGCCAGGCGCTCTGTTGACGGAAGAGCGGCTTGAGCAGGCAATGGGTGCAAACCCTCCCGACCCATTTGAAGAAGGTGTTTTGTAAAACTTCGGCTGCTCATGCCCCACTTGGTTAAGAATCTTTTTCTACCCGGATTTTTTTTGGCCCTTCCGGTACTCTTCGACCCGAAGTGATACACCCTGCTGCTCCCAATTCCGTAGAAGTGACACACTCCGGCTCGGTACAGCTTCATGCTGAGGTCGGGGTCAGAGTACATACCTGGGTGAAATTCCGGACTCATGCCACCTACCAAATCCCAAAGATCGCGGTGAAGCATAGAAGGGGGCCATGTAGAACCCATCCAATCATTCAATTGCAGTGATCGGTGGGCTTGCAGTAGTTGATCTTCTTGAAAATTGGCGAGCGAATCACCAAAATGGGCTACATGTACGCAAGCGTTGCCACTGGCATGAGGCTCTATCATGGTGGCTGATAGGTAAACCCAATGGTGGCCAACTCTTTCAGCTGCGTTGAACAGTTGAATATCCCAATCGGGTAAAGCGTACATATCATCATTCATGTACACCATCCAAGGCGCACGAACCAATGATCTACAAGCATTAAGCGCATAGCAAACCCCTGCATTCTCTTCGCAATGCACCCAGTCGAGATCATTTTGTTCAGCCATCCATTCTAGCGTGCCATCGCGGCCTTCATTCACGGCTACAATAATTTGCAGCTTGAGGCTTGTGTGCAAACGCAAACTGCGCAAACAATTTTGGAGGTAGGGGAGATTGTTCCAAGTGGGAATGAGCACGCTCAGGGCATAATCATCAGCGCTCGCTCGTAGATGGGTTGTAAAGTGGAACACCTCGCAAAGGTATTGCTACTCTTAGGTCTAAAAAACGAGGGTATCCTATGATTTAGCTTGTACTCTATTGGAGTAAAACAGTACACCTGCTCTTATAGCCTAATGGAAAAGTAGTTAAAAGCATTCATTAAGTAGTTCAACGCTTAAACAGGATGCATTTGGATAAAATCTCATCTTTTAAATCAATCCATCTTGTTCTTTTGAATATAAAGAACTCAAGCTATTTTAAGCAGGTAGACCCTGAACTAGCGTTTCGGCGTAAGCGATTTGAAAGTACGCCTGCTATCGCCGCCGCTTTGATGGCCT
>CAZDPF010000089.1:0-10168 GCA_964507215.1 uncultured Chryseobacterium sp.
CAACACGTCAGAATCTCCCTGAGCACGCCTCGGATTGAAGCTCCCTGAACCTTGAATCATGAAGGTCCAACTGGCCCCCCGGTCAGTACTGCGGTAAACTGAGCCAAGACCACCAGAAGCTGAAACGATTACCACGTATACATAATCTGGATTGGTAGGCGATACAGCGATGCGGGCGCGGTTATTATTGGCAGGAAGACCGCTACCACCTCCTGACATCTGTTGGAAAGAACCGTTATCGCCGCTTGGGCTATACAACACTTGGTTGGCCGTTTTTACCCAAAGGCTTCCATCGGTGGCAACGGTAAAATCAGTGATGCCACTGTTGATTTCGCTCAGGCTTACGCTCGGACTGCCTACTACGGGATTGACCCAATTCTGTCCACCATCATCAGAACGACGAAGTCCTAAGTTGGTGCCTGCGTAAATGCGATCAGCGATAGCTGGATCAGCTATTACAAACGAAATATTGGCCCATTCGGCTGTTCTGTTGTTGGGCGTAGGTTGCGTAGAAGCCAATAAGGTGAATGAATTTCCTCCGTCTGTTGACTTGTAGATACCGCCACCCAGAATACCTCCGCTTCCTTGACCAAAAGCACCGTAGTGCAATCCTTCCCCTGTACAAGCGTAAAAATCACCATTGGCCGTTTTGGTGATATAGGTGATGGCATTGTTTGGCGCGTCGCCATCCACCAATTGCCAACTTGATCCACCAGTGGTAGAACGGTACAGTCCGCCAGAAACAGAACCAGCCAGCATAAAGCTCGGATTGTCTGGATCAATGTAAATACCTCTCGTGCGGCCACCAATGTTGTCTGGTCCCATTTCTTGCCATTGCAGACCGAGTGCAGAAGTCTTCATAGAGCGCTGCATTTCGGCCACTTGCTGGCGCGCACGGAGCACATCTTGAGGATTTATTTTACCCGTATGGGCATTGGCCCTCAGGCTGTTCATCCATTCTGCGGCTCCACGGGCTTCATCTGCCTCTACATGGGCAGACGAATGTCTTGGATGGTAAATTTGGGCATTGTGGGATGGATCTGCAGGGTGCATAGACAATAACACAGCCCCTGTTAACACTACGCCCACACTCAACATTCCGATGGTAGTCGTTTTCTTCATATTTTCCGATAGGTAACCCCGGTTTTCAGAATCAACAAGTATACAACCTCTTTAACGAATGATTAACCCAGAAGGTTTGCTCAGAAGAGGTGTTTTTCGGCATGATAGGATGACCGAACAAGCGGCCCGCTCTCTACATAGCGAAATCCGAGTTCCAATCCTATCTCCTTCAGGCGATCAAATCGTTCCGGTTCAATGTATTCCACAACCTTGAGATGTTGTCTCGTAGGTTGCAGATACTGACCGAGGGTGAGAATATCTACTTGTGCCTCGCGCAAATCGTGCATGGCTTCAATCACCTCTTCTTCCGTTTCTCCTAAGCCCAGCATAATGCCCGTTTTGGTGCGCTTCTGCCCCTGCTCCTTTAGGTAAGCCAATACTTCCAAGCTTCTTTCGTAGCGCGCCTGAATACGCACCTGACGGGTGAGACGCTTCACGGTTTCCATATTGTGAGACACTATTTCCGGTGCCACTTCAATGATGCGGTCAATATTGCGCTTCTCACCTTTGAAATCAGGTACCAAGGTTTCCATGGTAGTCTGCGGGCTCATTCGCCGCACGGCCCTCACGGTCTCGGCCCAAATAATAGAACCCCCATCGGCCAAGTCATCGCGATCTACCGAAGTAATCACACAGTGCTTCACCTTCATGAGCTTGACGCTTCGGGCTACGCGCTCTGGTTCTTCCCAATCAACTGGGTCGGGTCTGCCGGTACTCACTGCGCAAAAGCCACAGCTTCGGGTGCAGGTATTTCCTAAAATCATGAAAGTAGCGGTTCCCGCACCCCAACATTCGCCCATATTCGGACAGCTTCCGCTTTCGCAGATGGTGTGAAGCTTATAATCGTCTACCAAGCTTCTCACGTGACGGTAATTCTGCCCCGTTGGCAGTTTCACCCGCAGCCACTTGGGCTTGCGTTCATCGCGCGGAGGTCTTGTATCTAGCAGTGGTTTTAATTCCATTTCTTGCCGAAGTTCATTGTCAGGTAAAACTGCAAAAAGGCCTGATGGTTTTGCAGATTGGAGCTGGGATCGTCAGGAATGTAAAAAATGGGGACTTCCCTGGGATAAATGTCAAAGATGGCGCCTACTTCCAAAGTAGTTACTCGCTCATCCAGCAAGTTAAAATCGAATACGCCTCCTAGCTTCACATAGGCTCCAGGAAGAAAGCTGATTTCGTCAAAGCCTCGAAAGAAGCCCGATCTTCCGTAGATGTCGTTGAAGTCGTGCACTTCAGGATCATAGCGCTCAGTCACCAAAATGAAGCTGCCGTTGCCCACCTGTTGATAGATCTCTAGGTAGACCGGCTTCAACATCCCCAAACTCAATCCTCCAGAAACCAGAATATCAAAAGCCACAGTGCCCTGGTCAGTCTTGTCTACTATGGTAAAATCACGCGTGTAGCCGGTGCGCAAGGCGTAAAAGCTGTTCAGCTTCCAATAGACAAAACCCCTCGCACTGTTGTCAAAAGGATTGTAAATATTGACTTCCTTCTCATGGCGGATGTTCACCAAGTCTATCTCCCAGCCCTGTTTGTTGTAGCCATCAATGGCGTATTGCCGCCTAAAATTCATCCCGTAGCCACGGGTATGCAGCATCACGCCAACGGTATAATCATCTGTATAAACTGTGCGCTTGAAATCTGCGTCGGTGGTCAACTGTGCGCAAAGGCTGAAAGAAGTCAGCCAGAAGAAAAGGAGGCTAGTTCTTATACGCCGCCTTGGATAATTCCATCGCATGAGGCACATCCACTTGTCCGTGACTAACCGCTCCGCCCCATCCGTTGTGGGTGTAGAACAACAATTGAGGAGACTCGTGGCGATGGCCGCTCTCTTGGGCGATATGTTGCGACAGTTCACGTTGTTCAATCACATTGAGCTCAAATACGGGGTACAAAAGTTTATTCTTCCCCTCTTCGATGCGTTCATGAGCCCCCCAACTGATTACGCAGCGGTGGCTATGTTTTAAAACGAAAAAACCTTTCAACCCGTCTTCTTGCACGCTTTTCTGCAATTGGGCCAAAACATCGGCTGATTGCAGCAAAGGCAACAATGGCTCAGGCATCTTGTTCTACCCCATTGACCGCGTCAACGGAAGAATAGGCCGGGCACTTTTCGTAGGAACCGCAGCTTTGGAACAACATCATCATGCTGAGGCCCATCAGTGCGAGGAGGAAATATTTCTTCATTTTACACCTTCTAAGAATATGCGAAGTTAACCAAAAGCCGATGCAGGCTGTTCGTTAAACGCTAGAAGACTGCGTATTATTGAGTGATGAGCGAACTACAAATGGAAGAAGGCTGGAGAGAACGGCTCGCACCGCTCTTCCAACAAACCGAAATGCAGCAACTGAAAGCCCGATTGCAGGCCGAAAGGAAGCAGTTTGAAATCTATCCGAAAGGATCTCAAATCTTCGCTGCCTTTGATCAAACACCTTGGAACCGGGTGCGGGTGGTCATCCTCGGACAAGATCCGTATCACGGTGCGGGGCAAGCCAATGGGCTGTGCTTTTCAGTAGAACGGAATTTCCGTCCGCTTCCTCCATCGCTTCAGAACATCTACAAAGAACTGCATCGCGACCTCGGCATTCCCATTTGTGCCCATGGAGACCTCCGCTATTGGGCGCAACAAGGCGTACTCTTGCTGAACAATGTACTTACCGTTCGGAAAGGCCAGGCCCAAAGCCATCAAGGCTGGGGGTGGGAAAGGCTCACCGATCGGGTGGTGCAACTACTATCTGAAGAAAAACAACATTTGGTCTTCTTGCTTTGGGGCAGTTCTGCTCGAAAAAAAGCCGCGGCCGTCAATCGCTCTCAACATCTTGTATTGGAAAGTGCTCACCCTTCTCCGCTCTCCGTCTATCGCGGATTTGAAGGCTGTGCCCACTTCTCTCAAACCAACGCCTACCTTACTGCCCATGGCCTTCAACCCATTGATTGGAATCCTGACGGCGGTTAGTAGCCTTTGCCTTCCACCTGTTCTGCACGCCCAGCTGTTTCAAATTACCGGAACAGATGATGCCCGATCGTGCACAACTTACTTTCAAACCTTCACAGACTCTTTGCAGTGGGTACAAGGCCAGCAAAATTTACATGAATGCCTGCTGGTAGAAGGATTTCTCACCTACGAATCTTCCCTACAGCGCATAGACAGCAACTGGGTTTTGCAGATTGACGCCGGTTTGCGTTGGAAAACCCACTTCAGCTTGAATGACCAAGGATGGGATGATGCCGCGAAGCGCGTAGACATACTAGACCAATGGGCCGATGCCGGTTATCCGTTTGCCCAACTTCAGCCAGATTCAGTGGTGGCTAAAGATGGTGCTGTGGAGGTGCGCCAGCAACTTCTGCCCGGTCCGCTCGTACTTATTGACAGCATCCTCTCCCCCTCTGCCTTCTCCATTCCACCGGCATTTGTGAAACATCACTTCGGTTTGCAAGTGGGCCAAGCTTACCGACAATCTGTAGTAGATGCCCTCGAACTCAGGGCGCGGCAGCTGCCCTTTTTGCGATTCCAGCGCCCTCCGGCCTTGCTCTTTACCGAACAAGGCGCTTGGGTGTTTCTCTATCCCGAAAAGGAAAAAGCCAATCGCTTTGACTTGCTCATTGGCTTCAACAATGCACCAGATCAGGCCACACGCTTTTCCGGACAGGCCGATATTCAATTGGTGAATGCTTTGAAACGCGGCGAACGAATAGGTGTGCAATGGATGGCACCGCCTGATGGTGCCCAACAGCTCGAACTGCTCTTGCACCTTCCGTATCTCTGGAAGACGCGCTTTGGCTGGGAAGGCGAACTCAACTTCTACCGCAAAGACAGCAGCTTTGTTAACCTCGATTTTGTTACCCGCTTGCGCTATGCCCATCGCGCCAATGCCGGAGTGGCCTTGCTCTACCGCGGACAGCGCTCGCGATTGGGAAATGCCGGACTGGATGCAGGATTCGAGGAGGTGCGAAAAGACTTATGGGGATTGGAACTGAAAATAGATCAGCGGAACGACAACTTTTCACCTGATCGCGGCGGATTGTACCGTTTGGAAGGCAGCGCCGGCACCCGTATTACTACGAGCGAGCGGAATACGCAATTTCGTCTGGAGGGCGAGCTGGAGTATTACCAATCTTTGGGCGGAAGGCATGTGCTGCGAACACGGCTGGAATCTGCGGCATTGATTGGAGGAAACCTCAGTCAAAACGAACTCTTTAGAATAGGTGGAAGAGAACAGCTTCGGGGTTTTGCCGAACAATCTATTTTCACTTCGAGCTATGGCATTGGCAGCTTAGAATATCGGTATCGGTTAGAATCAAGCACCTATTTTCAAGTGTTTGGCGAGGGCGCCCTGCGCGAATCTATTGAGGGCAGTGTTGATCCTTTTTACGGCATAGGTGCCGGACTAAGTTTGTTGCTCAGCAATGCCTACATCCAAATAGAATTAGGGGTGCCACATTTTGGCGATGGATTTGACTTCAGAAGCACCGTGCTCCACCTCGGATATGCAGGTCGATTTTAAATACCTTGCATCACGGGTAAAACACCTGCTTCCATCGCGCGTTTTTTCTGCATGAACACTCTGTACCGCCTGTACTTACTGCTCTTATTTGGCGCTGCCTTCGCCCTGCTATCAGGTTGCGGAAGCAGCAGCCCAAGCACCAACGAAGGCAATTTGGCCCATCTCTACCTGGAAGGCGCCACCGCATTGAACCCGCAAATCAGCTTGCATCACCTGAATATGGATTCGAGTAGGGTAGATTTTGGTCTGCAACGGGCCGAACTACTCTACATGAAAGGCAGCAACGACCAACAATTTCAAGCCGGTGTAGCCGTCATCTATCAATTGGTGAAAACCAATGGTGAAATAGTAGACAGCGGACGGGTAGCCCTAGCTGATCGGAAAGCTGCCGAAGACCAAGGAGAATTGCGCTCTTCCTTCTATGTGCATCGGCATGGCCTGGCAGAAGCTTTGAAACTGCAAATTCTCTTTCGCGACCTCAACCGCAAATACGACAGCTACCACGAGAAAATGCTTCGGCATGAGCAAATGGCTTCGAGACAGTATTTTGAATGGCGCGATCTCAACGGCCACCTACAGTTTGGCAATGTGCTCAACGGCATCAATGGCTTCCGCTTGCGCTATCTTCCCAAAGACACTTTGCTCTACGTACGTTACTATCAGCGCGATTTCCCCATCGCCACCCCACCCTATACCCGCGTGAACGATGATTCTTTCGACTTCAACGAAGACAGTCTCTTCCTCATCAGCACCCTCGATACGCTCTACTTCCCACAAACGGGCATTTATCATATTCAAATAGACACCGCTTTAGACGCAGGCTTTACACTGTTTCGGTTTGAAACCGGATTTCCTTATGTGCTCAACCAGCAGCAATTGGGTCCGCCTATGCGCTACATCACCACCAAGGAAGAATACGCGCAACTCACCAAAGTGTCTACTGCCGACAGCCTCAAATTGGCCGCTGATGTCTTCTGGCTAGACGCCGCAGGAAGTATTGAACGCGGCCAAGAACTGGTGGCTGCCTATTTCGGACGAGTAGAATCTGCCAATCGCAATTTCAGCTCTTATTTGGAAGGATGGAAAACAGACCGCGGCCTGATGTACATCATCTACGGGCCACCTTCAGAAGTCTACCGCAACCAACAATCAGAAACTTGGATTTACGGCGATCGCAACAGCAGCCTTAGCTATATCTTCAACTTTGTTAAAGTAGAGAATCCTTTTACTGACAACGACTTCGCCCTTAACAGACTAAGTGAATACCGCTACGGATGGGGACAAGCCGTAGGCGCTTGGCGAAACGGACGGGTTTACGGAACCAAAGACATACAACGCGAACAGAATGCAAGAGACGCCCAACTCAGGCAGCAAAGAGCAAGCCCCACTGTTTGGTATTAGACCGCTCATTGAGGCCATAGAAGCTGGCAAAACCATTGACCGCATTTTTATGCAGCGCGGACTGCGCGGCGAGAATGTAAAAGAACTGCTACAGTTACTGCGTGAACACGGCCTGCACTACCAACAAGTGCCCATAGAAAAGCTCAACCGGCTCACCAAGAAAAACCACCAGGGCATAGTGGCCTTTATGACCCATGTAGAGTACCAGCCTATAGAGGCGGTGCTTCCGGGTATCTATGAAAAGGGCGAAGAACCGCTGCTGATCATGCTCGATCGGGTGACGGATGTGAGAAACTTTGGCGCCATTGCCCGAAGCGCAGAATGCCTGGGTGGCCATGCTTTAATTGTGCCCCAACGCGGAATGGCCCCTGCCAATGGAGATGCGGTGAAAAGTTCAGCCGGTGCCCTCCTCCGCCTACCCATCTGTAGAGAGGCCAACCTGAAAAGCAGCTTGCAATTTTTAAAAGACAGTGGCGTACAACTGCTGGCCGTTACAGAAAAAGGAAAACAGAGTGTTCATGAAGCCAATCTCGATGGCCCCATTTGCCTGCTCATGGGGTCAGAAGAAGATGGCATCTCCCCAGAGTACTTGAAAATGGCCCACCAACAAGTGTTCATTCCTATGATTGGCCATACCGCTTCGCTCAATGTATCTGTTTCTGCGGGAATACTGTTGGCCGAAGTTCAAAGACAAAGACGGTTGAAGCAATGAAGAACCTTTTACTTGCATGCCTGCTTGGCTTAGGGACTACCGTTTCCCTTTATGCCCAATTCAATTGCCAAGAAACCAAACAATACGCAGGAGAAGTTCTCAGTGGCACCTCTATAGATTACAACAGTCGCAGCGACACCTTTGACATTCTGCATACCCAACTCATGTTGGATGTACGCTCTTATCTCAGCATCATTGGGCGCGCAGATATAAGCCTTGTTGTGTTGCAAGATGCCAACAACTTACGCTTCGATCTGCAGAATTTTCAAATTGATTCTGCCCGCGTCATTGGCAATGGCTTCCAGCAATGGGTGCGGCAGAACCCCTTCCTCCATTTCGGAGGAAACTACCAAGCAGGTGATACCCTTCGCCTCATCATTCACTACCGCGGCTTGCCACCTGCTGACCCCAGCGGTTGGGGTGGATGGCATCGCACACCAGACCTCGCCTTCAACTTGGGTGTGGGCTTTGGTAGCAATCCGCATGTGTACGGACGCAGTCTTTTCCCCTGCTTCGACAATTTTGTAGAGCACTCCACATTTACCACCACCCTGCTAGCGGCCAACGGCCAGATTGGAGTGAGCAATGGAGAAAAGACACTCGACAGTGCCACGGCCATCGGAAGATATACCCGTTGGGAACTCACCCATCCCATCCCCTCCTATCTATATGCTGTGGCTGTCTCCAACTTTCATCCATTGACGTGGACGCACAACAGCCTCAACGGACCTATAGAATTATCCGTGTTTGCCAAAGCCTCTGATACCGCCAATGCCCAGCAGTCTTTTCAGCACCTGGGAGAAATACTGGATGCGTATGAGCATTATTTCGGACCGTACATCTGGCAAAGGCTAGGTTATGTACTCACCACCGTAGGCGCTATGGAGCATGCTTCTAGCATTCACCTACCTGTGAACCTGGCCGATGGTACTTTAAATGGCGAAGACATTATTGCCCATGAGCTGGCTCATCATTGGTTTGGCAACCTCATTACGTGCGAGCGAGCAGAAGATATGTGGATTAACGAAGGTTGGGCCGAGTTCTGCAGCCATCTTTACGAAGAAGAGGTCTACAGCAGGCACAAGTATTTGCAAACCGTACGCGCCAACAGAGACCGTGTTTTGCGCATGGCTGCCCTGCGAGATGATGGCCACCGTGCACTGGTAGAAATGCCCCAAGACTATACCTATGGAGAGCATACCTATCAAAAAGGGGCCATGGTAGCCCATAACCTTCGCGCTTATATGGGCGACAGCCTGTTCTTTGGCAGCTTACAGCAACTCTTTCAAAATAAACCCTTTGAAAACTTTAGTATTCCCGGGTTTCGCCAAGCCTTGGAACAATATTCTGGATTGAATCTTCAGCATTTCTTTGAAGATCAAGTGCAGCAGCCCGGCTATGCCCATTGGGTGGTAGACTCTATGGTAGTACAAGCCCAGATAGGCGGACAAAGAGCGGTAGATATCCGCTTGCGTCAATCGCTCTACGCCGCCGATCATTGGTACCAAGCGGTTCCCCTGCGATTGCATCTATTTGATGGAGATGGATTTAGCGAGGTACATACCCTGGTGACTGACACAGCGGGTAGATGGACTACCCATCAGCTAAGCACCCAGTTACAGGAGGTTGAAATGATTGCAGTTGATTTGGATGGGGTGTTGCTTACTGCGCACAGTCCGGAGGTCAAACGCATCCGGCAAATCGGTCAGGTTAATTTCAGCGAGGCCTTGATGCAGGTAGAAGTTACCCAATTGCAAGACAGTGCCCTGCTTTTGATAGAACACCATTGGGTGGCACCTGAAGGCGATTTTGATGCGGCGCTGGGCTGGCGACTTTCTACCCGTCATTATTGGACTGTTCAAGGGGCATTGGGCGATGACCTAGAGGCGAAAGCAGTGCTCACCTATGATGGAAGAGCACCGAATGGCGGATTGGATGCCGATCTTTTGGCTTTTGGAGAAGACAGTATTGTTCTGCTCTATCGCGAGGATTTTCAGGATGAGTGGGAAGAGTATGATGCCTACAGCAAAGATGTTCAGGGCAGCACCTTGAACAAGCTGGGCGTGATGCGCATCAGCGAGCTGAAGGCCGGGCATTATTGCTTTGCAAACGGCGTGAGTGGTATCGGTTTGCGTGAGGGAAGACGAGACAAAGACACCTTGCGCATTTGGCCCAATCCAGCCAAGCAAGAAATTCAAGTAGGTTTTCCGAGTCGGTTCAAGTTTAAGCAGCAGGAGGCGCTCAAGTTGTACGACCAAAGCGGAAGGTCTTTGGCCGAGCCTCCCCATCGCTTTCAAGAAGAATCAGGCACCTTGTTTATTCAGATCGGGCATCTCGCTCCGGGCAGCTATTGGCTAGAGGTGCAGGGACTAACAGCGAGATTTGAGAAAGGTTAGAGCGGTAGAATGCCCAGAGGCTGGAAGCCAG
>CAZDPF010000090.1:0-10090 GCA_964507215.1 uncultured Chryseobacterium sp.
ATCTATTCTCAAGAACTAAGACCTGAAAGTGTCAACCTATTTCAGGCATTACCAACACTTTCTGTTATCTGACGTCTGTTATCTGTTATCTATTCTAAACCCTAAACACTCAACCCCAAACCCATTTCAGACCCCTCCACCCAGTCTGACTTCTGGACTCCGGCTTTAATCCAACCTCACCCCTCTCGACCTTCTTTCCTCCGCCAAAACAAAGAAAGAAGCACTGAAAGTTTAACAAATTGGTGTTGAGAATATCCCTACTTTAGGGAATCACTTATACCATCAATATGCTCTCCGCTCTCCGCTCTCCGCTCTCCGCTCTCCGCTCTCCGCTCTCCGCTCTCCGCTCTCCTGCTCTTTGCTCTTCCACTAACTGCCCAAAATCATGCACTGGTATTTGATGGTGCAGACGACTTTGTAGAGGTTCATCCTATACCTGGCATTGGACAGTTCAATACAGACGGCTTTAGCGCCGAGTTTATTATTGAGCCTGGAACCAGATACAATAATTATGAGGTGTTGCTCTTTCAGGAAAACCGATACGGTATAACAGAGCTAGGTTTACAAGGTGGACTTACTCCATATATCAATTGTCTAGGAGAATATTTCCTCTTTGAAGAAGTTGAATTACCTACTGAGGGCTGTGTACAACTCAGCTTCGTTTACCAAGCCGAAAGACTGGAACTTTACGTAAACGGTCAATTACGGCAAAACCTCTCTGTAGTTTTGCCATCACCTATTATGGAAGAGAATATCCCTTTCTACTTGGGGCAGCGTTTTCCTGATGGAGCCACCACTTTTAGCGGACGTATGGAAGATATGCGCATCTTTCGCCATGCGCTCAGCCTTGCAGAAATTCAACAGCGTTTATTCAGGGAGGTGGAAATGACGGCTCATGGAAAGTATCTGCATTTAGACTTTTACCAGCACCATCAAGAGTTCACGAGAGATCCTTACAACTCTGCTGTTTTTGCCCTGTTGGGAGGACTAGCAGCAACTGCCCAGCACATGCCCTTATGGACTGAAGATTTCTGCATGAAAAACGGAGGTACTAGTACTGAAGGTGTCAATTCTAATTGCCAAACCGATCCAACGCTTATGCCTCCTTGTGCAGCACCTCCTGCTAATGAGTTTTTGTGTAATGGTGATTTTGAGCAATTCTGTTCAGTTCTAAGGAATCCTCCAACCAATGCTTTACCGAATAATGCCTTTGATCCATATCTAGTTTGGGGAACAGGAAGTGATGTAGTCAACTGGGAGAGTGTGGATCCAATAATAAGTAATGCTCATTTCTTCGTTCGAGGAGGTCTAGGCTCACCCATCGGTTTCAATCCAGAGTGTATATTTCCACCTTCTTCAGGACCATTTTCTCCTTGGGAAACTCACAATGGCAATGGTGATGGTGTGGCTGCCTTACGATGGTCCTATTTTGTGGGTGGAACTTATGGACCTGGTTCACCTTCCATAATAGAAGGACTACAGACTCATATATACCAGCCTCAAAATCTTCAACCTGGCAATGTTTATGTCCTCAGTGGATGGACCTTCGCTACTCAAGACTGCTGGCCTTTAACCACCAACACGTTCCCAAACGCTCAAGTTATCGTAAATATCATCGATAATAATGGGGTTGCTCAGGCTTTACCGCTAAGTATATCTGCGCCGAACTACTCCTCCATTCCTCAAAATAATGGTTGGAGTTTCTTTTCGTACCAGTTCATATTACCCCCTTTGTCAGGAAGTGCTACCCACTTCGAGAAATTAAGATTCAGTATTGACCATTCAACATCAGACCCAGAATCCTACGTATTCTTCGATGACCTCTCGCTACAACCCTATGTGCCCACTACTTTTCCAAGTACAAATTTCCCAGCATACATAAATACGGGTGAAGGGAATGATTTATTTAGGCGAATAATTAAAGAAGATGCACAAGGAAATATATATGTGGCCGGCCAAGTATATGTCCCCTACACGAATCCATCGACCACAACATACCAGTTGCAATATGGACTACAAACCCCAATAGTGCATCCCTTCAATAATCAACAATATGGCAGTTTCATTGCCAAATATTCAAGTAATGGCAATCTTGAATGGGAACACTACCAAGAACATACACTGATTACAGATTTTGAAATAGTTGGAAATGAAATCCTGACTGTAGGATATATAAACCCCGTTCCTGCTGGCATTATAAATAGTGCACCGTTCAATTTCAATGGTCTTATAAACACTGGATTGCATTGCTCAACCCCTTACGATCCTAATAGCTCACAAACTCAACTTTCTAATCCTCAGCTTTCAATGATCAATGAGTCTGAGAATATGTTTTTGATGAGATTGGACAATTCTTCTAATAACGCTACAAATCTTATTGGAAGCATTCAGGTATGGGGAGGTTCAACAGATGAACGTGCCATTGGACTTGAAATATTTGGAAATACTGCCAAAATTGCTTTAAACGTATGTGAAGTGGTTCTTCCTACTATCCCTCCAAATACGACCGCCCCTCCGATACAGCATCTAATGTGGGGTCAGTTCTTACCTTGTCCGACCAACTCCATTTTGGAATACAGTCTACTTACAAATCAGCCTGCAATGAGAACCCTATTAAACCAAAGTTTTTCGAGTGACTATTTGATTGACTTCGATTCTGATGGCAGCAATTGGTATTTACTCACGAATGCTAACCTTATAAAGGAAGGAGGTAACTCTCAATTACTTCCCAGCAACAGCGCTCAATCATACTCAGCGCATGAGATGTATGTGATGTCCAACGGCGATATATTTCTTGCATATAATGAAAACACCAATAGTGGTTCTAACCCTTCAATACCACCTTTCATTGAGAAAAGGAATAGTTCTCTCAATTTCGTTGCTAGCTTTTCAGCTCCTTCAAATGCTGCACCTCCTAATTCCTATGCAATCCCTCTTTCCATTACAGGTGATGGAGCAGGTATATATGTGGCCTATGAATATCTTCAGTCAGTTCCGCAAGAGGATCGCTTAATGATCATTAAGTATGATCCTAATCTAATGAATGGTAACCCCTTATGGACAAGTCCAAATGCAATCTTAAGTGATGGTCTCAATTCTAGGTTTGCGAACAGTCTAGGAGAATTCAGTTATCAACCTATGGATATGGTTCCACGTGCAATTGGTGGGCTAGCATTAATTGGAAACTTCAGTACCTCAAGTGCAAATTGGGACTGGGATTTATCTCCGAAAACCATTAGTTATACAGGTACTACATTATTACCAAGCAGCTCTCACACATTTGTTGCTGTCATTAATGATGAGGGTACACATGCAGTCTTTGGAAAGCGTTCTGTGACTGACGGTAGTAGGTCTAATAATCTGGTGGTTTATCCCAACCCGGTTAGCTCTGATAGGATTCTAAGAATTCAAAGTTCCTTTCTTATGAGTGAGATTAAAATTTACGATGTCAGGGGAAATCTACTTAGCAACTTGAAACTTCCTTCTGCAACAACAGAGACTGATTTACCC
Organism: uncultured Chryseobacterium sp.; assembly: GCA_964507215.1. Classification (GTDB taxonomy): domain Bacteria; phylum Bacteroidota; class Bacteroidia; order Flavobacteriales; family Schleiferiaceae; genus RFXV01. The sequence continues at coordinate 3,511 of CAZDPF010000090.1, forward strand.
ATGTTTCAGTTTCAGAAAGGTGTTTACATCCTCGAAGTTTTTGGAGTTAACAGAAAAGAAATAGAACGACTCATTGTTGAATAACCGCCTAAAATATCATAGCAATACTAGGACGAGCAATAAGCTCGTCCTTTTTATTATCCTTTCCCTAAATAACAGCTTGCTTCTTGCTCAAAACAGCCCTATTCAAAGCGGAACTGATTTCTTCACCATCTATACAGAACCGCATAAATGGAACAGTTTCTTTTTTCAAACAAATGATGGCAATAGTGATACTAATTCAATCACCGAATTAGTGATTCTAGGTGTAAATGAGTCCTGTTTTCAGGTTAACATTCCTCATTTGAATTATCAATATTCTGGAGTGGTTCTTAAAGATAGCGCCCATAGAATAACGCTACCCTATAACCCCAGATTTCCAGCAGATAGCATTGTTCAAAATGGTATATACATAAAAAGTAATCACCCTGTAAGTGTTGTTCAAGGCACAAGTTTGGGCAAGGTAGCGCATCCAGTTGTTGGACCATTAACCGTTCAACCTGAAGCCAATTGGTCACGCGTACGTGAAGCCGAAGCAACTTCAGTTTACCCTTCAATCAGATCAACTGGGCAATATCTATTCTTCTTGAATGGCAGCTATTTGTACAATCTTTGTGGATGTGCATCTGGTGGCTCAGTAGCCTTGTATTCTAATTGGGATAATACCATAGAATTTACACCGAACACAGAACTCAGCTTTCCACTTGGGAGTGGTATAACTATGCGTGAAAAAGATACATTAATTACCCTGAATTTTACAGATAATAGCATCTGGATGAACGGAATGGCAATTCAACAAAATAGTGGATCAAACTTATTTAATCAGTCTACTATCAATCAAAACACCAATGATCCAATTAAAAGCATGATCTTTAATGGTGGTGGTTTGAGTTGGAACTTACAAAATTTCAATGTCATAGGTTATTTCTTCGAAGAAACCAAACCCCTAGGCTTCGGTGGATTTGACTTCCACTCTCCCCCTCTACAAGGCAATATTGGCAATACGTATTCTCTCCATGCAGGTGCGGATAGCACTGTCTTTCGGATCAATGGCGGCAACCCTATTCGCTTAGACAGTCTGCAACGTTTTGATACTTGTGTAACAGGTCCTACCATCATCCGCTCCAACAACCCGCTCTATGGGTATATGGGGCCCTGCTCAGACCTTAGCTTCAACAACAATGGTTATTCCCCTTTCTCCGTCACCCTGAATGCCGATACTGAGCTGATGACAGAAAGCCTCTTCGCCACTTTTGAAGAACCTGATACCAATAACCATTACGCTTTATCTGTAGTGCTCCCTACGGCTGCAATCCCCGGCTTTTTGCTCAATGGGCAAAATCCACCCCTGAACGTTTTTCAAGCTTTCCCCACCGAACCCACATGGAGCTTTGCCCAATTTGATCTTAAACCAGGCGTACATAAAGTCATTTGTCCGGGAGGCTTTCATGGCTATCACTATACATGGTACAAAGACTCAACTACCACCGGGCAGTTTCCGAGTTATGGCTACAACTTGGCTCAGAGCGTCGTTTGGCCAGAAGACTCCTTGGTTCCCTTTGGCGGCACTGCGCCCAATGACCTTTCTCCTTGGGATAGCCTCACCATTGCGCTTTGTCCCGGCGATAGTTTCTACTTTCAGGCTCCTCGCCATCGCCATACCACTTGGCGGTGGGATCTGGGCAATGGACAGGCTCTGCGGCAAGTAAGCACTGAACATCCGGCTCCATTACAAGCCTATTCATGGGATCAGCCCGGCAATTACTGGCTGGTACTCAGCGATAGTGCTGGTTGTGCTGAGGGAGATAGCCTTCTGATTAGCGTAGATGGCAGTCCTGACGCTCGCTTTTCTCATGATGTGCAAAGCTCCTGTGCCGGAAGACACATTCTTCTTTCCGCCTCCAACACCAATGCAGACAGCTACCAATGGACTTGGCCCGGCGGTTCGGCTACAGGTCCTTCTGCCGCCATTGCTTATTCCGGAGAATCAGATAGTTTGCGCGTGCAGTTGCGAGTAGAAGAAGCCGGTTGTGTAGATTCTTCCTCTTCAATGATCATCTTACCTCCTGGCGCAGCAATACCGGCCCAACTCCCCAATGTGATCACCCCCAATGGCGATGGACAGAATGACGCCTTTGTTTTTGAGGGCATAGAGGCTTTTGAAGGCTGCTATTCCTTGAAAGTCTTCAACCGCTGGGGGGCTCTGGTCTACCAAAGCCAGTCTATCAACAAGCCCTTCACCGGTCTCGACCAAAATGGTCGCCCCCTCAGTCAAGGAGTCTATTTCTTCAGGCTTACACTAGGAGAGGAAGAACGGCAGGGGGAGCTGCATCTTTTTAGATGATCTAGCCAGTACAAACCCCCGATAACTTGAAAAGCGCTCTTACTTTCTGATTCCTTATTTCTTATTCCTGCTGAGATGCTTTCAAACTCCCCAACCTTCCAAACCTTTTCTCGTCTCTCGATTCTCGCTTCTCGATTCTAACACCTTCCTCACCTTCTAAACCCTAAACCCTAAACCCTCAACCATAAACTTACTGTCATTCCTGATTTCTTGTTTCTGATTCCTAATTCCTGCCTTGATGATTCCAAACTCCACAAGGAAGATGACAGATGACAGATGACAGATTATTATGACTTACTAAGCTGATTACTAGCAACATTCAACTCTCTGTTATCTGACGTCTGTTGTCTGTTATCTATTCTAAACCCATTTCAGACCCCTCCACCCAGTCTGCCGTCTGCAGACCTACTTCAACAACGCCTTACTTGGAGCAACTTTCCGGAGTTTTAAACTGATGGCATAGAGCACAAAGAGCGGAACCAATAAAAAGGCCAAGCGCAGGAGTAGATCGCCGTAGCGAACATAGAGGCTCTTTTGTGTATTGGCATAAATGGTTTCTCGCAGCGCTCCGCGTTTTTCCCAACCAAGGGTTTGCAGCAGATCTCCTCTTTGGTTGATAAAAGCAGAGATGCCCGTATTGGCTGATCGGGCCATCGCTCTTCGGGTTTCAATGGCCCGTACTCGGGCATAGTGCAAATGCTGTCGATGGCCTTCGCTATCGCCCCACCATCCATCATTGGTAATGGCAAAGAGCAACTGCGCACCCTCGCGTACATAGTCGGCTACAAAATCACCAAACTCGGCTTCCCAACAGATCACCGGGGCTACTTTCATCCTTCCCCCATCTTCCACAAATACCTCGCGATGGCTTTGCGTTCGGTTGGTGCCTGATATTCCCCCAAACTCCAACACCAACTCACCCAAAAGCGGCTGCAGCACTTCCATAAAAGGCATCTTCTCTGCCCCTACCACCAACTTCGATTTGTGATACACCGGAATGCTATCGGCCTCACTTAGTTGAATGGCGGTGTTGTACACATCGTACCAAAGTGTGCCTTCGCGATTGGGGCGCGCCGATGCAGTAGCAGGATGATCATAAATGCGCAAGCTGTTGATGCCGATCACCACATGCAACGAATCATGCAAACTATTACGAAAGCGCTCAACCCACCGCAACAAGGGTTCATCTTGCAGCTTCTGCTCATTCAGTCCGCTGGGAATCATAGTCTCTGGACCCACCAGATAACGCGTTTGCGGACGAACCAGCGGCAGGGCTTGATCGAAGAAGATTTGCAACTGCTGGGTCACAGGCATTTCAAACTTCTCATTGTAAGGCTCAATATTGGGCTGCACCACTACTACTTCTACCGCTTTCCCCTGTTCCTCATACTGTGCATACATCCACAACGAAAGCAAAACCGGTGCGAACATCACCACTACTGGTTTGGCAACGCCCTTCCAGCTTCGGCTTTTTTGCCATTGGCGAAGGAATACCAACAAGGCTACATTGGCAGCAACAATCCACAAAGTACCCCCGTACACGCCGGTCATCGAATACCACTGCATCCAACTGGGCCAATCGGCAAAGGCATAACCCAGCTTCAACCAAGGCCACTCCATATCCCAAGCATCCAAGACCCATTCGTGCATGAGCCAGAAAAATGGAAATCCCCAAAGGGCTCTGCGCTCGCCGATCTGTCTTGCAACCCATGTCCATAACAACATCCACAAGGCTTCTACTGAAGCCGCAATAAAGACCACTGCCAACAAACCCGACCAATGGGCCAGACTGATCCACCAGCCGGTGAGTCCGTTGAAAAGCGCGAACATCAGCCAGGTAGAAAAGAAAAACGGCAATCGGAATTTGCGTGGAGCCTCGCTTTTCCAATAACCTTCTACCGCAAAGAGCCAAGGAATGAGGGCTATGAGTACTAGCGGACCAAAACCTTGCTGTGGCCAAGCTGCGAAAAGCAGCAATCCGCTCAGGGCAGAAAGCGCGTATCGGCCCCAGTTGGTCACGAGCGTTTCAAACGGTATTTCAGACTGAAGATATTGCTGTAAAGCGCAGCCGACTGATCGCCGATGTCGGTCAAAGCATAGTCGATGGAAACTCCTTTGAAATAGAAACCGATGCCCATATTGGGTTGCCAGCTATAGACCTGTTTTCCATCGAAGTTGAGGGTTCTGCTGAAGTTGCCGATGCCACCGCGCAAGAAGGCAAATCCTTTGTAGCCCAATTCCAAGCCCAGGCGCGGATCGATATTGCCAAAATTGGCAGACACCAAAGTATTGCGCTGTCCGTCAAAGGTGAACTCTGCATTGAGTTCGGCTTTCAGGGCATAGCGTTCATCGAGATCCCACTGGCTCGAAGCCCCAATAATCAAGCGTGGGATAGTAAGTTCGAGGTCGTTGCCAGGCAGTTCATTGCCGGTTTGCGCAAAAACACCAGAGAGTTCTTCTTCCTTGATGCTCCAGATATTGAAGGTAGAGGTGGCATCGCGCAGGGTGGCGCCAAAGGCATAACGTCCGCGTCTGTACTGCGCCCCCAGATCGAACCCAAAACCATAGGCATTGGCGAAGCGACCGATGTTTCTGTAGATCAACTTTACATTGCCGCCCAAAGAGAGGCCTTCCACCTGCTCTATTTTGCGGGCATAAGAGAACATCAGGGCATAATCGGCGGCAGAAAATAAGCGGATGCGGTTGTAATCTACATTGCCATCTTGGTCGATGAGCTCCGAAGTATCTGGAATATCATCTACCCCGAAGCGTAGAAATGTAATGCCGCCGGTGCTCACGGCATCAATGGGGAAGGCCGCTGCGGCATAATCATATTGAGCCAAGGAGGCGAAATACTCGGCATGCATCAAAGCAAAATCCCAGTCTTTTTGCACTTGGGTAAGTCCTGCAGGATTCCAATAGCCCGCTGTTACATCGTCTACCCCTGCCACTACCGATTGTCCCATGCCGAAAGCGCGGGCATCAACCCCAATGTTCAAGAAGGCATTGGAGTATTTACGTCCTTGAGCCAAAGACAGCAGCGGAAGGAGGAGCAACGAAAGAAGCCGGTATTGATTCATAGGCGCACCAAATATCTGATGAAGCGTTGGATTGCGCGTATTATTGTGTTATGCGAGCTGCCATTCCCAATGCCCTCACTTTGGGCAACCTGCTGATGGGCCTGTTGGCCCTGCTGGCTTTATTCAAAATGGATCAACCTGCGTGGGCCGCCTATTGTGTGCTGGCTGCCTTGGTATTTGATGTAATGGATGGCGCTGTAGCGCGGGCTTTGAAGGTAAGTGGCGAATTGGGCAAGCAGCTAGATTCACTGGCTGATGCAGTGAGTTTTGGTGTAGTACCCGGTATGACGGCTTATTGGCTGATGGATTTTTGGTGGATGGAGCAGTCGAAAGCAGCGCATTGGAGCATTTATCTCGCGCTACTCTTGCCATTGGCTGCTGTGTTGCGCTTGGCCCGATTCAATATAGACAGCCGGCAGAGCCATTATTTTATCGGATTGCCCACCCCTTCGGCAGCAGCAGTAGTGATGAGCTTGGCCGCGGCTGTTGCACAAAATGATCAATGGATTTGGTGGCTGTGCCATCCCTTATTGCTGGTGTTGTTGAGCATTGTGTTGTCTGTGGCCATGTTAGCACCTATCCCTTTGGTCTCTTTAAAGCCGCAGGGAAATGGAAAGGGACTGCATTGGGTGGTGTATTTCTTGGGAATAGCTACTTTACCTGCGCTGTGGTTTTTGGGTGTGCTGGCCGTACCGCTTGTTGTATGTTTGTACCTACTGATGTCGATGATCTTTTTCCGACCCCAATGAAATTCAGAGCCGAGATTGACGTGATGCCCTTGCGGGCTTTGTTGGACCCACAGGGAAAGACTGTGGTCAACAATATGAAGAATGTAGGAATTGATGGTGTGGCCGATGTACGCATTGGCAAGCACATCCACATGGAGCTAGAAGCGGCAGATGAAGCCTCTGCCCGTGAGAAGGTAGATGAAGCCTGCAAGAAACTGCTGCACAACGCCATTATGGAGAGCTATCGCTTCGAGCTCTTTGCAGAAGATTGATAGAATTGCGCAAGACACATTGAAGATATCTGACAGCAGCAGTCAGACGATTTGGTTGAGAATGATGATCAGCTGAATTCTTGTGTGTCAAGACAAAACTGATATCCGATATCTGTC
>CAZDPF010000091.1:0-10087 GCA_964507215.1 uncultured Chryseobacterium sp.
TCAGGCGCTCGGATTAAAATGTCTCAACGGCTATTCCGCCACAGCGCCGCCCGGTTATTGGGAATATTGGGAGCGCCCAGACGAATTGAGTAGATCGCGCATTTTCCGTGAAAACCATTGGCCTGAACTCGATACCTTGGTCGTTATTCATTGAGCCCTATGCCTCTCTTTCACGGACCCCTTCAAAAAATGCAGAGCGAACGCCAAGCCGATGGCCTGGTGCGCTATACCCTATCCTTGGGGAATGACCTCCTGTTCATGAACGCGCTTATTGGCAAGCGTTTTCAAATGAGGTATACCCATCAAATTGAATGCTTCTGCGGCAAAACTGTAGACCAAGTATTCCGACAAAACTTCTGTAGAGAATGCTTCTTTACCAAGCCCGAAGCCGGAGAAGCCATTCTTCGTCCGGAATTGAGCAAGGCCCACTTAGGCGAAGAAGACCGCGATCTGGAATGGGAGAAAGCCTACCAACTGCAGCCGCATGTGGTGTATTTGGCCAATAGTGGCGGACTCAAAGTTGGGGTTACCCGAGAAAGTCAGATGCCCACCCGTTGGATTGACCAAGGCGCCGGAGCGGCCATCATTCTCGCCGAAACCCCTAATCGGTATCTCGCCGGCTGCATAGAAGTAGCGTTGAAAGAACACCTCAGCGACAAGACCCATGTGAAAAGAATGCTGCTCAACCAAGAAGAAGCCATCGATCTGTTGGCAGAAAAGCAGCGCGCTGCGCAGTGGCTCACAGAAGAATTTCAACCCTATCTCTCCAAGCGCGATCACATCACCCAACTCCGCTATCCACAAGCGCCTGATTTCATTCACCAACAGAGTCTTCAGCTCGAAAAAGCCCAAGAAATTGAAGGTCAATTGACCGGTATTCGCGGGCAATATTGGCAGCTAGACAACGGCAGAGCCATCAATATTAGAAGCCATGAAGGAAAGATCATTGAAATTAGCTGGAATTAAGTTGTTCATCTAAAGCAATTCATCTAAATTTGCAGCCCTTTTGAAAGAAGAGCATGTACGCTATAGTAGAAATCGCCGGTCAGCAGTTCAAGGTTCAAAAAGACCGGAAGGTGTTTGTGCATCGCCTGCAAGAAGACGAAGGCAGCGAGGTAAGTTTTGACAAAGTGTTGCTGATCGACAATGACGGCGACATTAAAGTAGGTGCGCCCTCTGTGGCAGGTGCCTCTGTGAAAGCCCGCATTGAAAAACATCTCAAAGGAGACAAAGTGCTTGTCTTCAAGAAGAAACGCCGCAAAGGCTATCAGAAAATGAATGGTCATCGCCAGTACCTCAGCCAAATCACTATCACTGACGTGGTAGCGGGCTGAAACAGGCAATAACGAAACAATCCCACTAAGCCATGGCACACAAGAAAGGCGTAGGTAGTTCGAAGAACGGACGTGAATCACACAGCAAGCGCCTCGGCGTGAAAATATTCGGTGGTCAGACGGCCATCGCAGGCAACATCATCGTACGCCAACGCGGCACCCGCCACAATCCGGGCGAAAACGTAGGCATCGGTAAAGACCATACCCTCTTCGCTTTGGTAGACGGTACAGTTGTATTCCGCAAGAAAAAAGACAACAAGTCGTTCGTATCGATCGAGCCCGCTACCGAGGCCTGATCCATCGTTCACCATCCCCATTGAACAAGGCCATCTTCGGATGGTCTTTTTTTTACCCATAATCACCAAATTCGCAACTGCATTTCCATCCCCATGATACAGACTCCACAACTCAGGGAAAGACTTGAAGATTTTGCAGAACGTCTCAAGAAACGCGGTCAGGATTTTCGCGAAGAACTTCAGTTTATTCTAGAAGAAGATGAACTTCGGAAGACCACCCAGAAAGAACTGGATGACGCTCTTCACGAAGCCAAAAAACTGGCGAAAAGCATTGGCGACCTGTTCAAACAAGGACAAAAAGAGGCCGCTGAAGAGTTGAAAAAACGCACCGGCCAACTCAAAGAACTGGAGAAAGAGCTGCAGCAGAAACTCCAAGAAGCCGAAATCAAACTGCACGAAAGGCTTCGCAGCATTCCCAACGTACCCCATGAATTGGTGCCCCTAGGGAAAGACGACAGCCAAAATGTGGAGATCAAACGTTGGGGCGACATCCACAATATGCCTGAAACCGCCCTACCGCATTGGGAGCTGGCCAAGAAATACGACCTTATCGACTTCGAACTAGGCGTAAAAGTGACCGGCGCAGGCTTCCCTGTTTACAAGGGCAAAGGCGCCATCTTGCAACGGGCACTCATCAATTTCTTCCTCGATCGGAATACAGTGGCCGGCTTCCAAGAAGTACTTCCCCCTCATTTTGTGAATGAAGATTCGGCTTTCGGAACCGGACAATTGCCTGACAAAGAGGGACAGATGTACCATATTACCGCAGACAATTTGTACTGTATTCCAACGGCAGAAGTGCCGGTGACCAATCTCTACCGCAACGACATTGTAGAAGAGGCCCAACTGCCCATCAAAAACACCGCTTACACCCCTTGTTTCCGCAGAGAGGCAGGCTCTTACGGCAAAGATGTGCGCGGCCTCAACCGACTGCATCAGTTTGATAAAGTGGAAGTTGTGGTGATTGAACATCCGGAGCGGAGTTATCAAACGCTGGAAGAAATGGTGGCCCATGTGAGCAGCTTGGTAGAAGCCCTCGGACTGCCTTATCGCATTGTGCGCCTTTGTGGCGGCGACCTCGGCTTTGCTTCTGCCATGACCTATGACTTTGAAGTGTGGAGCGCTGCCCAGCAACGCTGGTTGGAAGTGAGCTCTGTTTCTAACTTCGAAAGTTTCCAGGCCAATCGGCTCAAGCTTCGTTATAGACCTGCAGACGGCAGCAAACCCCAACTCTGCCACACCCTGAACGGTAGCGCACTTGCCCTGCCTCGAATTTTGGCAGCCTTGCTCGAGAACAATCAAGATGAAAATGGGGTCGTTATACCAGAAGTTCTTCGTTCTTACACCCGCTTTGACCGTATAGACGCATGAGAAACACCGTATTATCGCTGACCATCTTGGCAATGGCCGCCTGTGCCCGAAGTTCGGAGCCCGCAGCCAGTACAGATGCTACCCAAGCTTTGATGCAAAGCCTTGAAGAGGCCCACAAGGTATTGGCCGAGTCTCCCGTTGAAGAATTATTGCAGTTGCAAACAGAGGTAGATGATTACTACCAATGGTTCTACAACGAGTACAAAGACACCTCTAAGCCCGATTTTTGGATTTACAACCTCAGCGACCTCCAACGTGTGCACAAAGGCATTTCTCGCGCGGGCTCAGAGCCGCAAGAATTAATGGAAGCCATTGCCTACAGTCAACAACAACTTACTGACCTACGCGCCGCCTTTGAAAAAGGAGAATTGGACAGCACTTCGTTCAACACCTATTTGATGGATGAAGAACAGGCCACGGAGGCGGTTACCCAAAGGGCCCTCTACCGCAGTAACGAAACCCGTTTATGTCTGGAGATCTGGGAAAAAGTAAAACCCTCGCTTGACAGCACGCGAAGCTTTCACACCCAAGTAGCTCCGGCAGAATGAAGAAATGGCTGCTCTGCTTTGCCCTGGGAATATTTTCTTGGTTGCATGCGCAAGATGCAGCATTGGCGCGCGCCTATTTTGAAGAAGGAGCGTTTGAAAAATCACTGGATCTCTACCTTGAACTCTATCAAAAAACGCCCAACAAAGACTTCTTCAATGGCGTAGTTGAGAACTATCGCGCTTTGGAAGAGCTGAAGAAAGCTGAGCGATTTGCCGAAAAACATTTGAAGACTCAAACGGTAGATCAAGACTATTTTACCATAGAACTTGGATTGATTCGGAAGCTGCAGGGCAATGAAAAGGGAGCCCAAGAAGCTTTTGAACAGGTATTGGGGAAGGTTGATGAAAATCCGGGGCGGGTATATCCCATTACCAAACTATTCGAAAACAGACAGTTGTTTCGCGAGGCTTTAGCCGCTTATGAACGTGCCGAACAACAGAATCCGAATCTCAATTTCCACTACCAGAAAGCCCAGCTCTATGGCGAACTGGGCGATATTCAAAATGTCTACAGCGAATTGCTGATACTGGTAGACAAGTATCCGGCCTACCTCGACAATATCAGAGGCATCTTTTCCCAATCGCTGTCAGACGATCCCAATGATCCCACCAACGTCTATCTGAAAGAGCAAATTTTGGCGCGAATCCAAGCATCCAATAATCCGGTTTTCACTGAATTGCTGGTTTGGGTGTTCATTCAAGAGCGCAATTTTTCAGGGGCTTTTAGACAATTGAAAGCCTTGGATCTGCGGCAAGACCGTCAGCAGCGCGAACTCTTTGATTTTGCCGCTACCTGTATGCGGAACCAAGAGTTTCAGGTGGCCGAAGAGACTTACCGCTACATTGTGTCGCAAGGCCATGTGTCGCCCGTGTACATTCCCGCACAAGTAGGTTTGCTGGAAGCCCAGAGGCAATCTCTTTTTGCACATCCCCCAGTGGCCAGAGAAGCCGCAATGGCCCTGGCTTCAGACTACCAAACCAGACTGGCTGATTTACCCCAAAGCATCGCAGTGGCACCGGCGTATCGCGCTTGGTATCGCTTGCTGGCTTTTCAACTGGGCGATACCCTTCGTGCGCTACAAGGATTGGAAGCATTGAAATCTTGGCCCGATCCCAATCGACAAGAATTGGATGAAACCCTCATCACCTTGGCCGATGTGCTCACTTTCAGTGGCCGCTACTTCGAAGCCATTCTCTATTACGCACAAGTAGAAAAAGCACGTCCGGGCACCGACCTCGCTGATCGAGCCAAATTTAGCCGGGCCAAAGTGGCTTTTTACCAAGGCGATTTTGATTGGGCAGAAAATCTGTTTGAAGCCCTCAAATTCAGCGTGTCTAAAGACATTGCCAATGATGCTATGGAGTATTCCATCCTCATTAGAGACAATACCGGCCTCGACACCAACTACGATGCACTCACTTTTTACGCCAAGGCAGAACTGCTCAAATACCGGCAACGCTTTACTGATGCATTGCGCGTGCTTGACACCTTGGAAATTGGTTTTTATGGCCATAGTCTGCAAGATGAACTGCTCTGGATGCGCAGTCAGATTGCTTTGGAGATGGAGAATAAAAACTTGGCCATTCAAAATCTTGACCTTCTGTTAGCCGAGCATGGAGATGATATTCTGGCAGACAACGCCTTGATTTTACTCGGCCAACTGCGGGAGGAAGACGGACTATTAGAAGAGGCTCAAAAGCTTTACGAACAGCTGCTTCGCGAGCATCCAGACTCTTTCTTTGTGCCTGAAGCCCGACAGCATATTCGCCGATTGCGCGGAGATGCACCTATGTAGGCTTTTTTATCTTTGAAAGCACCGCCTATGATCATCTACAATGTAACCGTGAATGTAGACGACAGCATCCGCGACCGCTGGTTGCAATGGATGTTGGACGAGCATCTGCAAGCCGTGATGGATACCGGCCTGTTTAAGGGCTATCGCTTTACCCGCGTGATGGTAGAGGAAGAATCGGGCACCACCTATTCTGTGCAATACCAAGCAGAAGATCTCGAGAGTTTTAAGCTCTATGAGCAGCTCTATGCCCAAAAACTGCGGCAAGAGGGTATCGCAAAATTTGGCAGTAAAATGGTGGCCTTCCGCACCCTATTGGAAGTAATTGACGAAAAATAACCCCCATGATAAATCGGAAAACAATAAGCCTTGCCCTGCTAATCAGTTCAATGGGCTTGATGGCCCAGTCTGGCATGAGTCAAGAAATGCTGTGGGAACTCGGTCGCGTTGGTTTGGAAGACGTAAGTGCTGATGGCGATGAATTGCTGTACGGCGTCACCTACTATGACGTTCAGGCCAATAAAAGTACCCGAGAGCTTTACCTAGCCGATTGGGAAGATGGAGAGAACAAAGCCATCACCAACTTCGGCAAGAAAGTGTATTCTGCCCAGTTCCTGCAAGACGATGACCTCATTGGCTTTGTGATGGGCGGCCAGTACCACACCATGAACCTCGAAACCGGTGAAGTGGTGAAGAAAACCCAAATTGAAGGGGGCATGAGCAATGTGAAAGCCTATCCTTTTGAAGATCACATCCTCTTGCTTTTCTCCAAGGAGTTCAAAACCGGCGAATCACTAGCTGATCGCTATCCCAACCTGCCTTATGCCGAAGCCATGGTGACCGATGATCTGATGTATCGCCATTGGGACAGTTGGAGTGATGATCAATCGCAGCATGTGTGCTATACCCGCGTGCCTTGGACCAACGGTAAAACGGAGGTGATGGATTTCACTGACATCATGACAGGCGAAGCATTTGACAGTCCGATGATGCCTTTCGGCGGTGCCGAAGATTTTTGCTTGAGTCCGGATGGGCAATACATTGCCTATGTGTGCAAGAAGAAAAGCGGAAAAGACTACGCCATCAGCACCAATTCAGACATCTATCTGTATGCCATCGACCAGAAAAACACCATCAATCTCACCGAAGGCAGAATGGGCTACGACAAAAATCCATCTTGGTCGCCAGACGGGAAATACTTTGCTTGGACTTCCATGCCCAGAGACGGTTATGAAAGCGATGTGAATGAATTGTGGGTGATGGATTTCGCTTCCAAAGAAAGCCTAGCACTCATGGCTGGAGAATACATTTCTTCCTACACATGGGATGGCAACGATCATCTTTATGTGGGCTTGCCCAAAGACGGCACGGAGCAAATTCACGAGATCAACTTCAAATGGAAGCCCGGAAAATCGCAGCGAATTTCCACGGCTTCTGTACTCAGCACCCCGCACAATTATACCGGCTTTGCCCCGGCCGGAAAAGGTTTGGTGGTCACCCGCCAAGACATGAACCACGCCACGGAGATCTTTTACTACAACGGCAGTGATTTGCAGCCCATCTCGCGCGTGAACGATGAACGCTACGCCGCAATCAACACAAGTAAGGTAGAAAAGCGGATGGTCAAAACCACTGATGGGAAAGACATGCTCACCTGGGTGATTTATCCGCCTGATTTCGACCCGAACAAAAAATACCCCACCCTGCTGTATTGCCAAGGCGGTCCGCAAAGCCAAGTCTCACAGTTCTATAGCTTCCGATGGAACTTTCAACTCATGGCGGCCAAGGGCTATATTGTAGTGGCACCCAACCGCCGAGGGCTGCCCGGCTTTGGCCAAGAATGGAATGAAGCAATTTCTAGCGATTGGGGCGGACAAGCCATGCGCGATTACCTCAGCGCCATTGATGCCATGGCCCAAGAACCCTATGTAGATGCTGAAAGACTGGGTGCGGTGGGGGCTAGCTATGGCGGCTATAGCGTATACATGCTGGCCGGTATTCACGAAGGGCGATTCAAAGCCCTTATCTCGCATTGCGGGCTATTCAACCTGAAGAGTTGGTACGGCAGCACCGAAGAAATGTTCTTCGCCAATTGGGATCTCGGCGGATCTTATTGGGACCCGAAGAACGCCCAAACTTATGCCCAGTTTGATCCGAGCAACTATGTGCAAAACTGGACAGCTCCCATCTTGGTCATCCACGGCGGATTGGATTTTCGCGTGCCCATCAACCAGGGCATGGAAGCCTTTCAAGCAGCGCAATTGCGCGGTATTCCCAGTAGATTCCTCTATTTCCCCAATGAAGGCCACTGGGTGCTGAGTCCACAAAACGGACTGGTATGGCACACTGAGTTTTTCGGTTGGTTGGATCAGTACTTGAAGTAAATAGGCCCTCCTCATGCTCAATTTCGAACTGCTCAACAATTTTATCTCCTGGCGGATGAAGAAACGCTTCCACCAGATTGAGCTGTTCATGAAATACCCCAATGAGGTGCAAAGCGAGTGGCTCTTCCGATTGCTGCGCTCGGCGGCCCAAACTGAATACGGCAAGAAGTACGACTTTGCCGGCATCAGCAGCTATGAGCAGTTCAGGCAGCAAGTACCCTTGGTGAGCTATGAAGACATTCAAGGTTTTATTGCGCGCAACCGACAAGGAGAGCAGAACATTCTTTGGCCCTCAGAAATCAAATGGTTCGCCAAATCTTCTGGCACCACCTCTTCTAGAAGCAAGTTTATACCGGTGAGCCGAGAGTCTATTGAAGAGTGTCACTTTAAAGGCGGGAAAGACCTGCTCTCACTCTACTGCAATGCCGTGCCCAATACCCGCATTTTTACGGGTAAAGGATTGCGTTTGGGGGGAAGTACCTCCATCAATAGTGGCAGCAACGACTCTTTTTACGGCGATCTCTCAGCCATTATCATTGAGAACTTGCCGTTTTGGGTGACCATGATCAGCACTCCCAGCAATAAGATTTCTTTGATGGATGAGTGGGAGAGCAAGATTGAAACCATTGCCCGTGCCACCCTGCAAGAAGATGTAACCAGCATGGCAGGGGTTCCTAGCTGGATGTTGGTATTGGCCAAAAGAGTGTTGGAAATTTCTGGCGCCCAACACCTCAAAGAAGTATGGCCCAACCTAGAGCTCTACTTGCATGGCGGTGTTTCCTTTGCCCCCTATCGACAACAGTTTGAAGCCATTATTCCGCAAGAAGGCTTTCATTTCTTTCAAACCTTCAACGCCAGCGAGGGCTTCTTTGGCATTCAAGACCAAGAAGGCGCTGATGATATGCTGCTGATGCTGGACTACGGCATCTTCTATGAATTTATACCCATCACCGGCCATACCGATGCCTGGGCCATAGCGCTAGACCAGGTAGAAGTGGGGAAGCAATATGCCATGGTCATTACCACCAATGGCGGACTGTGGCGCTACAGATTGGGAGACACGGTGATTTTTACTTCCATCCACCCCTACAGAATTCGGGTAACGGGAAGAACCAAGCATTTTATCAATGCCTTTGGCGAAGAGCTGATTATAGAAAATGCTGATTGGGCATTGGGAGTTGCCTGCACACGCACCGGCGCCACCATTAACGATTATACCGCTGGGCCCATTTTTATGACCGGCCAACGCCAGGGCGGACATGAATGGATTATTGAATTTGCGCATGCACCAGATGATCTGGAGCATTTTGCCCAGGTGTTAGACGATGAGTTGAAAAAGTTGAATACCGATTATGAGGCCAAGCGACACAAGAATATGGCCTTGGATTTTCCGAAAGTGCACGCCGCGCCGGTTGGCACCTTCCACCGTTGGTTGAAGGGGAAAGACAAGTTGGGCGGACAGAACAAAGTGCCGCGCTTGGCCAACGACCGGACTTACTTGGAAGAAATTCTTCCCTTACTGGCTGAAGCAGATGCTTAAACACGCCTTCTTGTGGATGCTAATGCTGCGTTGTTTGGGCGTTGGCGCGCAGCCTCAAGAGGCCCGGTTGCTCTTTCAAACACGGGAAGAAATCCTCGACCTTGAGGCTGATCATTTGGGGAATCTGTATCTGTTACACAGAGACCGATTGGTGAAAACCGATGGCAGCGGACAAGAGCTGGCGCGTTTTAGCCGACCTGATCTGGGGGTTCCAGACCGCATTAATGTGTATGACCCCATGCGCATCTTGCTGTTTTATCCGGGCTTTAATCAGTTGATCATTCTAGACAATCAGCTCAACCCCATTGTGCCCCCCATTTCGCTGTTTGATTGGGGATTGGTGGATGTGCCCTGTGCCGCCATTGCTGATGAAAACAACTTATGGCTGTATGACCAAGTGGCCGATCGGCTGTTGAAGATGGACGTGCGCGATGGCCGGCAGTTGTTCTCCACCCCTCCCCTTACCCAGCTCATTGGCCAAGAGAATCAGCCCTTGCGGTTGCGCACCAATGTGCGGGGCCTACTGGTTTTGATGGAAGAAGGCATTGCCCGCTTTGATGCCATGGGCAATTTTAGTGTGTTTAGCCCGCTGCCCCATGTACCGGATGACCTGCACCTGCGCGATCAGTCTTACACCCTTTCTATGCAACAGACCATCATGACCGAAGAAGGCCAAGGCCTCCACCACCTTGAAGAACAGGCCCACTGGACCGATGATGGCGAACGCCTTTATTGGACCGAGGGCAAGGCGGTTTGGTGTAAGATTTATTGAGTTGCTATTGGCCTGCCTTGAAAGGATTCAGCAAAGCTTGTTGGCTGAA
>CAZDPF010000092.1:0-10052 GCA_964507215.1 uncultured Chryseobacterium sp.
TTCGATGGCCACGATGCCGCCATCAACATCATGCGGCGGATCATACAGGCTACGGGCTGTGAGGTTATCCACTTAGGGCATGACCGCAGTGTAGAAGAAGTGGTGAATACCGCTATTCAAGAAGATGCTCAGGCCATCGCTATGACATCTTATCAAGGTGGGCACAATGAGTACTTCAAGTATATGTACGACCTCTTAGAAGAGAAAGGAGCCGGACATATCAAAATTTTTGGAGGTGGAGGAGGAGTGATCCTTCCTGAAGAGATTAAGGAGTTGATGGATTACGGCATAACCCGCATTTACTCCCCTGATGATGGCAGAAGCATGGGGCTTCAAGGAATGATCAATGATTTGGTGGAGAAGAGCGACTTTGCTTTGGGCGAGGAGCTGGGCGATGAAATAGACAAACTAAGCACCGGGAATTATGGCGAAATCGCTCGGGTAATCACCGCCATTGAAAACTTTGCAGACAAGCACGAAGCCATACGAGAGAAGATTGCCGCCAAAGCCGAACAATCAAAAGTGCCTGTTTTGGGCATTACCGGTACGGGGGGCGCAGGCAAATCTTCTATGGTAGATGAATTGGTGCGCAGATTTCTGATCGACTTCCCAGATAAGCACATCGGATTGATCAGCGTAGACCCTTCCAAGCGGAAAACCGGTGGCGCCTTGCTCGGAGATCGCATCCGCATGAATAGCATCCGCCATCCTCGGGTTTACATGCGCTCGCTGGCCACACGCCAAAGCAATCTGGCCCTCTCCAAGTACGTGAAAGAGGCCCTGCAGGTGCTTAAAGCTGCTCGCTTCGATCTCATCATCCTAGAAACTTCCGGTATCGGACAAAGCGATACCGAAATTCTGGACCACAGCAACCTTTCCCTCTACGTGATGACACCTGAATACGGCGCAGCTACGCAGTTGGAAAAGATTGATATGCTAGATTTTGCAGATGTCATCGCCCTCAACAAATTCGATAAACGAGGGGCGCTCGATGCCCTTCGTGATGTAAAAAAACAGTACCAACGCAATCATGGTCTTTGGGATCAAGAGGTAGACAGTATGCCTGTGCACGGTACTATCGCATCACAATTCAATGACCCAGGAACCAACGGACTCTACAAGGCCATTATGGATGCCCTTACAGAGAAGGTTGGAGCTGATTTCCGCTCGCAATTGCAGGTGCCTACTGAGATGAGCGAGAAAATATACATCATCCCGCCCCATCGAACGCGCTATCTAAGTGAAATCAGCGAGAACAATCGCCGCTACGATGAGCGAGTGGAGCAACAGGCCGAAGTGGCTGACAAACTCTACGGTTTGTACCAAGCAGCCAAGACTTTCGGAGGTCCGGATCTCTTGCAAGAAAACCCCAACACCTCTTCTGGAGAGGAGGTGCAGATGCTCATCAACAAGTTTGATGAGCTGAGGAAAGACTTCGATCCGCACCTATGGGATATGCTTGTCAATTGGGAGTCTGAAGTACAGCGTTACGCGGCTGAGTTTTATACCTACTTGGTCAGAGGAAAAGAGATCAAGGTGCCCAACTATACCAAAAGTCTGAGCCAGCTGCCCATTCCCAAGGTGGCTTTACCCAAATTCAAAAGCTGGGGAGATAAAGTGCGCTGGGCCATGCAAGAGAATACGCCCGGATTTTTCCCATTCACCGCGGGTATTTACCCTTTCAAACGCACCGGAGAAGATCCTACCCGAATGTTCGCAGGTGAAGGTGGCCCTGAACGCACCAACAAGCGTTTTCACTATGTGAGCCTCGATATGCCAGCGGCACGTCTGAGCACCGCCTTTGACTCTGTCACGCTTTACGGTAACGACCCCGGTTGGCGCCCCGACATCTACGGGAAAATTGGCAATTCTGGCGTGAGTATTTGCTGCTTAGACGATGCTAAAAAGCTTTACAGCGGTTTCGATCTCTGCGCGCCTACCACCTCGGTGAGTATGACCATCAATGGTCCGGCCCCCATGCTCTTGGCCTTCTTCCTGAATGCGGCCATCGACCAACAATGTGAAAAGTACATCTTAGAGCATGGCTTGGAAGATCAAGTTCGAGCCAAGATTCGTAAGCAGTATGAAGACCGAGGCTTGCCCGTACCTGCCTATCGGGGGGATCTTCCAGAGGGAAATAATGGACTAGGACTCATGCTTTTAGGAAGCAGTGGAGATCAGGTGCTTCCCAAGGAGGTGTACGAGCGAATCAAAGCAGAAACCCTAAAAGTGGTGAGAGGAACTGTTCAGGCTGATATCCTGAAGGAAGACCAGGCCCAAAACACTTGTATCTTCTCTACAGAGTTTGCCCTGCGCTTGATGGGTGATGTGCAACAGTACTTCATTGACCAACAGGTGCGTAATTTTTATTCCGTGTCAATCTCTGGTTATCACATTGCTGAAGCAGGTGCCAATCCCATCACGCAGTTGGCGTTTACGCTGGCCAATGGATTCACTTACGTGGAGTATTATCTCAGCAGGGGCATGGATATCAATGCATTTGCCCCCAATTTGAGCTTCTTTTTTAGCAATGGCATCGATCCGGAATATGCTGTTATTGGTCGTGTAGCCCGAAGAATTTGGGCCAAGGCCATGAAAGAAAAGTATGGAGCCGATGTGCGGAGTCAGATGCTCAAGTACCACATCCAAACCTCAGGTCGGTCATTGCATGCCCAAGAAATCGACTTCAACGACATCCGCACCACGCTACAAGCGCTCTATGCGATTTACGACAATTGCAACAGCCTGCATACCAATGCGTACGATGAGGCCATCACCACACCAACAGAAGAAAGTGTTCGACGCGCAATGGCTATTCAGCTCATCATCAACCGAGAGTTAGGCCTGGCCAAGAACGAGAATCCATTGCAAGGATCTTTCATTATTGAAGAGCTTACAGAGTTGGTAGAGGAAGCGGTGCTGACAGAGTTCGATCGAATTACCGAAAGAGGAGGCGTACTTGGTGCAATGGAAACCATGTATCAAAGAGGTAAAATTCAGGAAGAGAGCCTGTACTACGAAACGTTGAAGCACACGGGAGAATATCCCATTATTGGGGTCAATACTTTCTTGAACAAAAAAGGATCGCCAACAGTGGTTCCGGGCGAGGTAATAAGGGCTACAGAAGAAGAGAAGCAATACCAAATTGAGATGTTGGGGAATTTGCATCAGTACCACGAACAAGTGGCAGAAAATCATCT
This sequence comes from uncultured Chryseobacterium sp., assembly GCA_964507215.1. Classification (GTDB taxonomy): domain Bacteria; phylum Bacteroidota; class Bacteroidia; order Flavobacteriales; family Schleiferiaceae; genus RFXV01. The sequence goes on from CAZDPF010000092.1 coordinate 3,201, forward strand.
GACGCAGATTCAATCAGCCGCTGTTCGAAATGAGAACGTGTTTCAAGTGCTTATGGAGGCAGCCAAATCTTGCTCTCTCGGTCAAATGACGCAAGCCATGTTTGAAGTAGGAGGGCAGTACCGAAGAAATATGTAAGCCTCTTTTTTCACTGTGAGCAAAACCTCAGGAGGCTTCGGCCTCTTTTTTTTTGTGCGCAATACGTACAAACACTGCCTAGCTGCCTGCAGAATTGGGATACTGAGCATCCACCTCGGCTTTAGACTTTGCGTTCATGTACGAGGCCTATCTTCATCATATCTGGAAGCATCAAAAATTTGATTCAAAAGCCCTTCGAACCCCTACTGGAGAATTAGTGGAAGTTTTGAAAACGGGCGTTCATAATCACAACGCTGGTCCTGATTTTCTTCATGCGCGCTTGCGAATAGGGGGCATCGAAATGGCGGGCCATGTGGAGATTCATCTCCGCAGTAAGGATTGGTATGTGCATCAGCATCAGCTAGATCAAGCCTACAATGCTGTGGTGCTACACGTAGTTTATGAACGCGATCAAGAGGTTTTACGGCAAGATGGAAGTAGCATTCCGCAGTTGGCACTCAAAGGATTCCTTGATGAAATGCCTTTGTGGCGATATGAGCAGTGGATTCAAGAAAATAGCTGGATTCCTTGTGCGCATCAGATCAGAGGATGGCACCCAGAGAAAGTACGATGGTGGTTGAATAGAATGGCGGTAGAAAAACTCCAAAACCGCTGGCAACAATGGCAATATGCGTTGCAAAAAGGAGAGGAATTGGAACAACTAGCGTGGACTACTTGGGCCAGAGCCCTCGGAGGAACTGTGAATCAGGAAGCCTTTGAAAACTTGGCCCGTACGCTTCATTGGAAGTGGATATGGAAAGCGGCAAGCCGCGGACCCATTGAACTAGATGCCTTGCTTTTTGGGATGGCTGCCTTGTTGCCTGAACAAGGTTCAGACCCCTACGAAGCTGCACTTTTGAAGGCTTGGCAAGACTGGGAGAGCAGGGGCTTGAAAACGGCAATGAATAGCATGCAGTGGAGGTTTGCTCGCATGCGACCCTCTGGTTTTCCCACGCGCAGATTGGCCCAGTTAAGTGCATGGATTTACCAATCTCAAGTAGGGAGCTTCACCAAACTGCAGATTCCTACAACTGCCCCTGAATTGCCGCCGTATTGGAAATATCGTTACCGATTTGGTCAGGCGGGAGTGGGCGCAGCACAAAGTGGGTGGGGCAAAGATTTTACGTTGCAGCTTAGACTCAACGCAGAAATCCCTTTGCAATTTGCCCTAATACAGATTCATGGGGCTGACGAAGCCCATGCACTCGATACCATGAATACATTGCCCCCTGAAAACAACAAGATCATCCGGGAATTCATCTCCAGAGGATTCAAGCCGCTAAATGCTTTAGAGTCGCAAGGACTCATTCAAATGAAGAAAACTTATTGTGACCAGAAAGCCTGTTGGACTTGCACCATTGGACAATATTTACTCATTTCGTAGCGGCAAGATGAAAAGCGATCCATGAAGAACCTCATCGAACAAATTCGATTCGCGACAGAACGTCACGGATTTGAAGTGTGCTCTCGATTGGCAGACCGCATGGGAATTCCTGCTTACCGGGTGCGCTTGTTTTTTGTTTACTCCACTTTTATCACCCTTTTTTCTCCCCTCATATTGTACATGGCCCTTGCCTTTATTCTCAAATTGAAGGATTACATCTACGAACGGAAAACCTCTGTCTGGGATCTGTGAGAAGAGCTGAAAAAAGCGGGCTTATCCCTATATTCGGCCTTCGACCGTCCAAGACAAAATGAACAAGCAAAAATTTTTAATTACTGGTTCCAACGGTTTGTTGGGTCAAAAGCTCATCAATGCTTTGGCGAATGATGACGAGGTTATTTTAATAGCTACGGCAAGAGGAGAAAACCGTGCTCGCTTGAAAGAAGGCTATGAGTTTGTCTCCATGGATATTACCTCCCCGGAGCAAGTGCGGACGGTGATCCATGCCCACCGTCCGGATGTGGTAATCCATACCGCAGCCATGACCCAAGTAGATGATTGCGAAAAGGAGCCCATGAAGTGTCACCTTATGAACGTAGACGCCGTGCGCTTTCTGGCACTGGCCTGCCATGATGTGAACGCCCACTTTGTGCACGTTTCTACTGATTTCATTTTTGATGGCAGTTATGGTCCACTTAAAGAAGAGGCTAAGCCCAATCCCTTAAGTGTTTACGGGAAATCGAAGCTGGAGTCAGAACAGGTCGTTCAAAGAATAATGAAAAGCTGGTCAATCATCCGAACAGTACTGGTTTACGGTTTGGCTGATGAGATGAGCCGTTCGAACATTGTACTTTGGGCCAAAGATTCGCTAGAAGCTGGCAATCCCATTCGGGTAGTCAACGACCAATACCGAACCCCCACCTTGGCCGAAGACCTTGCCCAAGGTTGCATACTCGCTGGCTTAAAGAAAGCACAAGGCGTGTTTAATGTAAGTGGGGAAGAGCTCCTGAGTATCGCTGATTTCGTGTACCGAATTGCTGATTTCTGGAAACTAGATACGCAGCTGATTTCAGAGATTTCTTCGGCTTCTCTGGGTCAGCCAGCCAAACGACCAGCCCGTACAGGCTTTATTATTGACAAGGCCAAAGACATACTGGATTATCAGCCACATAGTTTAGAAAAAGGATTTCAACTAATTGATGCCCAGTTAGCGGCAAGAAAAGCCTAGGTGAATGAGTACGAATAAGGAATCGTGGGGATCGAGAGTAGGATTGATATTGGCCATGGCAGGCAATGCCGTGGGCCTGGGGAATTTTCTCCGATTTCCTGTTCAAGCTGTACAGAATGGTGGGGGAACTTTTATAATCCCTTATTTGGTCAGTTTCCTCCTAATGGGCATTCCCCTGCTTTGGGTAGAATGGGCCATGGGGCGATATGGCGGCAAATATGGGGATCACTCCACGCCTTTCATCCTCGACAATATGACCCACAAGCGATTGTGGAAGTATTTCGGGGTATTCGGAATTTTTACCAACCTCGGAGTCATGGCTTACTATACCTATATAGAGAGCTGGACCCTCACTTATACCTTCAAATCGCTCAAAGGTGATTTTTTAGGAATGCCTGTAGCGGAAGTGGGCGCCGTTTTCGATAAGTATGTAGATCTTGGCAGTGCCATCAATGTGCCGATGTGGGCGCTACTGGCCTTTTTGATCACTTTGATCCTCAATATCTACGTATTGTCAAAAGGGCTTTCCGGGGGCATCGAGAAGGTGGCCAAAGTGGCCATGCCATTGTTAATTGTTTTTGGGGCGTTTCTGGCCGTAATCGCCATCATGTTAGGAGATACGGGTAGATGTGCAGATTGCAATTCTCACCTAGGGCTTAATTTCCTCTGGGAACCGCAACTTGATTCGCTGGCCAATCCCAAAGTTTGGCTCGCTGCCGCAGGGCAGATTTTCTTCACCCTTAGCGTAGGCATGGGAACCATTCAGTGCTACTCGTCTTATGTGAAACACAAAGATGATGTGGCCCTCAACGCCATGAGCGCAGGTTGGATGAATGGTTTTGTGGAAATAGTGCTGGGTGCCAGTGTGGTTATCCCAATTGCCGTGGGTTATTTGGGTTTAGATTGGGTAAAGGAGAATGCCGGTTTTATGATGGCGTTCAAAACCATGCCTTTCCTTTTTGATCAATATGGATCCGTAATTGGCGTGTTAGGAGGCGTGGCTTGGTTTGGGCTCTTGTTTATAGCAGGTATTACCTCTTCCTTGGCCATGGGCACTCCTTGGATGGCCTTTGTTGAAGATGAATTTGATTGGAGCCGTAAAAAGGCCGCCATCATTTTGGGGGTGATCATTTTCTTCCTCGCCCTTCCCACCATTTTCTTCTTCGGTAAGGGCGTGTTTGATGAGTATGATTACTGGACTGGCACGGTCTCTCTGGTTGTTTTTGCCTTGGCAGAAGTGATTTTGTTCGCATGGATTTTTGGGATGGACCAAGGTTGGAAGGAGATTAACACCGGGGCTGATATGAAGGTGCCTACCATCTATAAGCCGATCATCAAGTTTGTGACACCACTTTTTATTTTGGTGATATTCTTAACGTCAATGTTCAAGCCGCTTCACGGCGAGCTCGAAGATTGGGGAGCAGCTTGGCGGATGGTGAGTCAACAGGGGGATGCCGAATATTACTACGCGCGGCATCAATCGAAGTGGTTGAAACGAGAAGCGAATGGAGATGCTCTCATGAAGTGGAACCCAAAATCTGAGTTATGGCAAGATGGGGGAGAACGCTTCTCTCAATACCAAGAAGACGCAGAAGAGGGAATTTATCAATCACCAGAAGGAGGACTGCTGGTGCGAAGAACCGGATGGCCCTGGGCTGATGATGCCATCATCAACCAAGTATTCCATATCAACTCCGGGGTGAAATGGTTTAACAAAGGACAGGCAACCAATATGTTCTTCATAGACCTCTCCCGTTTTCTGTTATTGGGAGTCTTCTTTGGAATTGCCTGTATGGTTTGGGTTGCCTCCAAGAAACGCAAAAAAGCTGCTGCCGCATGAGTACTTCCGCATTGTTGATGATGGTAATTGTTCAGGGAACGGTAGCAGCCGTTACCATTTACTTCTTTTTGAAGGTGCTGCGGTCTCCTATGCAAGATGAACCCGATTCCTTTTCAGAAAATGATGACTTGCCTCGCTAGTTGATCTATGGCTATCAAGCGCTTTCTTGATGGGCTACGATACAATCGAAAAGAACGGCAAGGACTGCTATTTCTGGCCATCGTACTCAGCGCAGCTACTTATTGGGTTTATGTAGGCGGTCATTCAACACTTTCGCCTGAACAGCGCTCGTCAGCTTTTGACATGGCCAAGCGCAAGCTGGATAGTGTGAATGCATTTCTCGACTCACTACGAAGCTCTCGATTCTTCTTGTTTGATCCCAATGCAGCTGATTCTCTTGTACTTGATTCTTTAGGATTGAATCCTGTGGTAGCGGCCCGCTGGCAGAATTTTATAGATAAAGGAGGCTTTTTCAAGTCAGATTCAGATGTCTTAAGAATTTATGGACTGGACAGCAACTGGTGGGCAGCTGCGCGGCCTTATATGCTCTTTGGCACGGTAGATACACAGGCAGATACCCAAGAAGTGGCCAAAGGAGAAGCCACTTATTTTCGCTTCTCGCCAGACACCATGAAGCCCGCTGATTGGATGCGTCTAGGACTTACCGTGGCCCAAGCGAATGCCGTGACCAATTATTTGGAAAAATCAAAGGGGAGTATTGATTCTCAAGATCTGGGTAATATTTATGTACTAGACAAAGAGTTTCTCCAAAGAATTGCCCCTTACGTGGTTTACCGTCAAGGCGCAGATGCGGATAGCCTGAGAAGTCAAATGATTCCGGTCAATCTCATTGATGCGCCCGCTTTGTCAGTGTTAACAGATTGGCCCCTGTGGAAAGCGGAGAAGCTGATTAACTATCGAGATAAGTTGGGAGGATTTCACGCGTCCTTTCAGATTTGGGAGACTTTCGGTTTAGATTCCAATGATTTGTTGCCTTTTCAAGGGCGATGGGACCTACAGAACATCAGGCTTCACCGCATTGATATCAACCAAGCCAGTATTGAAGAGCTCAGCGCCCATCCCTATATCGACTTTAAAACCGCGAAGGCAATAGTAGATTTTCGAGAAGAAGTTCGACCGTTTAGAAATCTGGAAGAACTGCAAAGAATGCGCTTGATGTCAGAGCAGAAAATGGCTAAACTTGCGCCATATTTACTTTTCGTCTACTGAACCGGTTGTACCCCCAACCTGTTTGTCCAAAACAAAGCCGGTAAAATGAACTTCAGCCAAAGCGAAACCCAAAAGATGATCGCGGAAACCGTTCGCGATTTTTGTGAACAGCATATTCGTCCGCATATCATGGAATGGGATGAATCTCAGACTTTCCCTATTGAAGCCATGAAGAAGCTGGGAGAACTTGGGTTACTTGGAGTGCTTGTTCCACAGGAATACGGCGGTTCAGGCCTGACTTACGATGAGTATGTGACGGCCATAACCGAACTCGGTCGAGTAGATCCGAGCGTGGCATTGAGTATGGCGGCCCATAATTCACTCTGCACCGGACATATTCTTCAGCATGCCAATGAAGAACAGAAGCGCAAGTACTTGCCCAAATTGGCCTCCGGAGAATGGATTGGCGCATGGGGATTAACAGAGGCCAATACCGGTTCTGATGCCTTGCGAATGAAGGTAACAGCTAAACGAGATGGAGACCATTGGGTGCTGAATGGCGCCAAGAACTGGATCACACACGGTATTACTGGCGATGTAGCTGTAGTGCTGGCACGTTCAGGTGAATTGCTTGACAGTAGAGGAATATCTGCCTTCATTGTAGAGCGAGGCACCCCAGGTTTTAAGGCAGGTAAGAAAGAGAACAAACTCGGAATGCGCGCCTCTGAAACCGCAGAAATGATTTTTGAAGATTGTAGAATACCTGCCGCGAACCTCATTGGTAAGGAAGGAGAAGGTTTTATTCAAGCCATGAAGGTGTTGGATGGCGGCCGTATTTCTATTGCTGCTCTTTCGCTTGGCACCGCTTATGGGGCCTATGATGCTGCTCGTAAATATGCGTTGGAGCGCGAGCAATTCGGACAGCCTATTGCCAATTTCCAGGCCATCGCCTTTAAGTTGGCCGATATGATCACCGAGATTCATGCTGCGGAACTGCTCACTTTTGAAGCTGCTGCATTAAAGAATGCCGGAGAGAAAGTGACCAAGGTAAGTGCCATGGCAAAATACTATGCCTCTGAAGTAGCAGTGAAGGT
>CAZDPF010000093.1:0-9957 GCA_964507215.1 uncultured Chryseobacterium sp.
GGATGAACAAGATGACAACTCACCATCATCAAAATCAAGTCAATCCTAAAATCATGCAAATCAAGATTCAGACAATGGGGTTGATGAGTGGGTATTTCCAAATATTGAGAACTTAGTATGGCAGACTTAAATAGAACATACTTGTACCGAATGACGCACATAGACAATGTGCCGCATATTCTGTTGCATGGTATCACGCATAGAGCATCCGCCAATGCAAATCCGAACTTTACCCCTATTGGAGATCCTACGTTGATTTCGACACGTGATGCATTTTTGCTGGACAATGGAAGAACTCTTGGGGAGTATATTCCCTTTTACTTTGGCCCAAGAATGCCAATGCTCTACGTTATTCAGAAGGGCTTCAACGGAGTTCCTGTTACACCAGCAGCAGAAATAGTATATTGTGTAACCTCAGTTCAGAAAGTTGTCGACACCCAACTGGAGTTTGTTTACACCAATGGTCACGCTGTTGATTCATTTTCCATACAATTTGGTCCGCCCGATGTATCCGATATTGACAATCAAGTGGATTTTCAAGCGGTAAGCGTGCGTGATTGGAAAAGCCCAACAGATTTGGACCTAAAGAGACGGATGCAGGCTGAGTTCTTGCTTTTGGGAGATTTACCCTTTGCTTCTATCTTAGGTTTTATAGCAAGAAATGAAGCAGCAAAAAGCCGACTGATGGGATTTGGAGTTCCGGAGCAACAAATTCGAATTAGAGCAAACGCATATTTTTAAGCCATGATAAAATACTTGACAGGAAATATTCTGGATAGCACGGCACAAGCCTTAGTCAATACCGTAAACACTGTTGGGGTAATGGGCAAAGGCATTGCCTTGCAGTTTAAGAATCAGTTTCCAAGCAATTACAAGCTTTATAAGGAGGCTTGTGAGAATAATCAACTCAACATTGGCGAATTATTGGTAACTGAGGATGAATCGCTTCTATCAGGAAAGAAGGTTATCATCAACTTCCCCACCAAAACCCATTGGCGCTATCCTTCGGAATATGAGTACATCGAAAAAGGATTAGATGCATTGGTGGGTGTTATCCGAGAAAAGAAAATCGAATCACTTGCAATTCCTCCATTAGGTTCAGGCAATGGTGGATTGGATTGGACGAAAGTGCGAGCCATGATTGAACAGAAAATGCAAGGCCTTGATTGTGAGATTTTCTTGTATGAACCAACACAAGCCATTAAAGAAACTCTAAAGAAGGAACGTGTAAAACTCACCCCTGCTCGTGCTATGATGCTCTCTGTGCTCTACGATTTAGTGCGCAATGGAGAGTTTGTTTCAGAATTTGCCGCGGAAAAAGTAGCTTACTTTCTTCAACGTTTCGGTGCCAAAGATGCTTTTAAATTAGAGTTCAAACCCAATTTCTATGGCCCTTACTCTGGTAAAGTAAGGCATGTTCTCTACCATCTTAATGGTAGCTATCTAATGGGGTATAGCTCAAAGGACAAAAAACCATTTGAAGAATTGAGCTTGATCATGGATGCTGAGATGGAAGTGAATACATTTTTAGAGTCGCCTGATAATCATCAATACAAAGAGATTGTAGGTAAAACCAAAAAGTTTCTTTCAGGCTACTATTCACCTTTTGGTTTGGAATTACTATCAACCATCGATTTTATCAAGTTCGAGAAAGGAAAAGACAAAGAATCCGAAATTTTGAATGAATTGGAAACTTGGAGCGACCGTAAGCGATCCTTGTTCGCGAATCCTGCATTTGTTTCAAAAGCCCTAGCAAATATTGATGAGCAATTAACATAGTTCATGACACAAAAAGACCAAGATCAATTAGGGAAAACCCTTTGGGCCATTGCAGACAATCTGCGGGGTGCTATGAATGCGGATCAGTTTCGCGATTATATGCTGTCGTTTTTGTTCTTGCGCTACCTGTCGAGCAATTACGAAGAGGCGACCAAAAAAGAATTGGGTGCCGACTATCCCGTGCTCACAGATCATGATGGGCGTACGGCGCTCGCCCTTTGGTATGCCGCCAATGCAGAGGATGTGGTGGAGTTTGAAAAGCAGATGCGCAGAAAGGTGCACTATGTTATCAAACCTGAGCATTTGTGGAGTAATATCTCCGAGCTGGCCAGAACGCAAAGTCCTGATTTGCTCATCACCTTGGAGGAAGGCTTCCGCTACATCGAAAACGAATCCTTCGACAATTCCTTCCAAGGTCTGTTCTCTGAGATCAATCTGAATTCAGAGAAATTAGGCAGAACGCCAGTTGAGCGCAACAAGAAGCTTTGCAGCATCATTCAAAAAATTGCGGAAGGCATTGCAGCGTTCTCTACCGATACAGATACCCTTGGAGACGCTTATGAATACCTGATTGGTCAGTTTGCCGCTGGCTCAGGCAAAAAAGCCGGTGAATTTTATACGCCCCAACAGATTTCCACCATTCTCTCTAAAATAGTTACGCTCGATAGTCAAGACCCTTCCACCGGTCCGAAACAAAAACTAGACAGGGTACTAGACTTTGCGTGTGGCTCAGGCTCCTTGCTCTTGAACGTTCGCAACCAGCTCAAGGAACAGACCAAAGGAGTGGGCACCATTGGCAAAATTTACGGACAAGAAAACAACATCACCACTTACAACCTGGCTCGGATGAACATGCTCTTGCATGGAATGAAAGACACCGAGTTTGAAATTTACCATGGGGATACGCTGAAAAATCAATGGGACATTTTGAACGAGATGAACCCATCGAAGAAAACCGAGTTTGATGCCATCGTGGCCAATCCACCTTTCAGCTTGCGTTGGGAACCCAATGAAGCCATGGGAGAAGATTTCCGCTTCAAGAGTTACGGACTGGCACCCAAGTCGGCCGCAGACTTTGCTTTCTTACTGCATGGATTCCATTTCTTAAGCCAAGAAGGAACAATGGCTATCATTCTTCCGCATGGTGTTTTATTCCGTGGTGGTCAGGAAGAAAAAATCAGGACCAAGCTTTTAAAAGACAACCACATTGACACCGTCATTGGTCTGCCGGCCAACTTGTTTTATTCCACCGGCATACCCGTTTGTATTCTGGTGCTTAAGAAGTGCAAAAAGGAAGATGACGTGCTCTTCATCAATGCCAGTGAGCAATATGTGAAAGGGAAACGGCAGAATAGCCTGGACGTAAAACACATTGACGACATTGTTGAAACCTATGCCCTTAGAAAAGAGACCGAGCGCTATGCTCGTAAGGTTACCATGGCTGAAATTGAGCGTAACAGCTACAACTTGAATATTTCAAGGTATGTGAGTACGGCTGAGGATGAGGTTCAAGTAGATTTGATGGAAGTGAATCAACGTTTGGCTTCCATCAACGAGCGCATTGAGCTCAAAACCAAGGAACACAACGCATACCTCAAAGAGTTGGGATTAAAGCCCATATAAGAGAATTCAGCCCAGTAGTAGACGAACCATAGACTACCATTAAAATACTATTTGCCCCAACCACCTCCATTGGCCCCATGGTGAGGAACTATCTATTCATCTTATTTCTTGCATCCCTTGAAGCTTTGGGCCAAAAAATTATTGAGGTGGTTTCGCAAGAAGATGGTACGCCCATTCCGTACGTGCATATCTCCGTAGCACATGCGAGAGCAGGATTCACTACGGATGAAAATGGGATGGTGGCCATCGGTGATCAGTTTCAACACGAGACTTTGGTGTTCTATGCAGTGGGTTATCATCAACGAAGCATAGCTGTGGACTCCATAGTAGCAAGAATAGAACTCAAGCCCAAAACCAGCCTTCTGGATGAAATTGAAGTGTTTCCCAAGAAGTCGCAGGAATATGTGCTAGATGAAATTCAGTCTCCATGGATCACCACCTTTAAGTTTTTACACATCAACAGCGGCGTTTCGGTCATTGCTGCAAAGACTTTTCATTTTCCAGAAGAATACAATGAAATACTGCATGTAAGGAGTGTAGCTCTGAAAACGAAGAGCAGAATAGAAGGAGCGAAATTTCAACTTCATGTATATGCACTCAATGAGATTGGCCTACCAGAAGATGATCTCATTACAGTACCGATAATTATTGAACTCGAAAAAGGGACATCGGTAGTAGAAGTGGATTTAACCGAATACGAACTGGTCTTCCCTAAAAACGGATTGGCCATTGGCGTAGAGTGGTTATTAGTTGCTTCTAATCGGCATGTTGTGAAGGGGGAAATCCACTATGAGCCTTCCTTCTACTTTCAAAAATCTGAAGGAAGAAGCTTTAGCCTAATTGACGGAGAGTGGGTAGCAACCCCAGTCTTGAATGACGAAGCGTTGAGCTGTCAGTTGATTTTGACCAATTGAATACGGCATCTAGTGGAATAGCCAACCACTGGCCAGAAAAGCCATGTCACTCCCTGACCAGCCTTTGTGATTTTTTATTTCTTATTCCTTATTTCTGATTCCTGATTGGGTACAAAAAGCAGCAAGATGCTGCGGCTCTACACCAGCCTCACCTTCAATCTTTTCTCGTTTTTCGGGTCTCGTTTCTCGATTCTATTACTCCCCTCACTATCTAAACCCTACACTTCTCAACCCTCAACATTCCAGGTTCCTTGTTCCTGATTATGAAACCTCCCCTTAGTTAGTCAAGTGCGATAGCATCTATCCCTATGTCGAAACCAATGGCGAATTGATGTCCAGAAAAACTACTAAAACGCATATCACCTGTGCTATTCCACGTCCACTTTGCATACATCTGCAAGTCATTAATATCAAGATAAAAACCCATCTCTGTACCAAAAAAACTTCTTTGGGAGTAAGTTTCAGAACCAACAATATATTTTCGATCCGTATCTATACTGAAATCACCACCGATGTCTCTTCCTGTAAAAAGAAACTCAAGCCTTGTATGCACAGTATTAGAACCAACCGGAAAATCAAATGGTTGATAAAAGAGACCACCTTTGACTAAGAATGGACTAGCGCTAACAGCCACCGTATCTGTATTACTTGGATCTAAAGTATTAGCGACCTTCCAATCTTGAGGTGAAACTGTAAAAGATAGAATAAGACCGGTTCGTTTCCAAAAATCATTTCTAGACTTTTTGAAACTCCAGTAACCTGTTGCCCCAAAAGACAATCCGTTGCTATTTGGATTAAGAAGAACCGCACTCATATCATCTAAACTAGAAATAGTCAATTGATCTTTAGGATTAAATGAAAAGTGAAATTGATACAGTTGCGTAGAATTATTTATAAAAGTGAAACCAATTGTTCCAACCGCAGAAGTATTTGTACTCTCCGAAGATTCGTCTGAAGTTTGTTTAGTGAGTGTATTAAACAAGGAACCTCCACCATAAATTGCCATGTCACTTACACCAGTTTCTTGATTAAGTAATGTATTTGTGGAAGAATCATTGGCGTCGGTAAGTATTATGCTCAAGGAATGAACATTTAATTGACCAAAGACTGGCATAGTTGCCAAAATCAGCATTACAAAGGGGATACAGGTAACTATTGAAGTACTGCTGTTATCTGTTCTAGACATGTTGCTCTTATAGTTTGTGAGCGTGCAATCTGTTTATAATACATGTACTTGACAATACCTGAATTACAGTATTTCGACCACCATGGCCAGATACAACTTTCAACCGAGCTTAACGGTACTGAGGTTTGTGGGCCAAAGCGAAGACAGACAAGCAGCGCAGGATGTTTGGTTGGGTAGAGGTGTGGGAGCGGTTGGGTTTAAAATTGAGTATCTTAATGGCATCGGTATTTCTTGTTTATGGCTATCGTTCACGGAAAGATTGAAACCCTTCAGCGCATTAAGCAAACTCTTTGTGAGATTGACAACCTCTCTATCAACAGTGTTGAGGATGTACAACAGCTTGAACAAAAGCTTCGCACTGAACTGCGCTCGCACTTTATTATTCTACGAACAGAGCTGCAAGAAGAGATTGAACGTCTAGCCAGTCAACAACTTCACCTAGAATTAAACCTGCATACCAAAACCGCTCTCTATCGGCAACAGCTTCAGAATGAATTAGCAGCAAAAAGAGCGGCACTTCAAGCCTTGGCCGAGCCGAAAAGTCTACTCCAGCGCTTCCTTTATCAACTAAGTAGGCTGCGCCTTAACCTCAGCAGCGCTAAACTGGAGCAAAACATGGAAGGGAAGATAGCAGCGCATTTCAAAGAATTAAAAGATCAAGTGCAAAAAAGCCAAGAGGATCTTGCATATAAACGAACGCATCAGAATGCCCTGGTTGAACAAGCCATCAATGAGAAAAACCCAAAAAAAGTAAAACTTCTCAGAACAATTGAAAGCTTAAGCCCTACCTTATTAGGGGCAATTGGCGAAGAAAAGGTGATGCAAACCCTTTCTCATTTACCAGATGACTACCTGTTGATCAACAACTTTAGGCTTTCATTCCATCCGCCCCTCTACCACAAGGTTGAAAAGAGTCGCATCTCCAGTATCCAAGTAGATCATTTGCTGATCGGTTCGGCCGGAGTTTTTTTGATCGAGACCAAGAACTGGAGTCGTGAATCAGTGGAGCGTCTCGACTTCCGTTCGCCCATTGCGCAAATCCAGCGTTCAGGCTATGCGATTTTCACCTTACTAAATAGCCAACATTCTGGACTAAAACCGCTTTTAGAGAAGCACCACTGGGGTGCGAAATTAGTACCGGTGAAAAATGTCATCGCCCTCCTCCACTATAAACCCCAAGGACGCTTTCAGCATGTTCAAATCAAAACCCTGAAAGAATTAAACCCCTACTTCCTAAATCAACAAGCTGTATTAACGCCCAAAGAAGTAGCACAAGTGCAACATTTTCTGTTGAAGTGTAAGGAATAGTTTGTTCAGAAACGCCTAATCCTAGAGGCCAAAGCAATGCCTGTATTAGAACACCCTCACCCACCTCACTCCTTCACGCCTTCTCGCTTCTCGTTTCTCGTTTCTCATTTCTAAATCCCTCACCCACCAATCCTCATACCCCCCCATGTTCACCTTCTACCTCATCCTCTGTGTTATTGCCGGTGTTCAGAACCACAACAATGGTTGGAGCTTCTGGAATGCTTTCATACTGTCTGTTTTTATGACCCCATTGGCCGGATTTGCACTAGCATCTATGCGCGGACGCAATGTGGAAGAGCTCAAATACCGGAAAGAGTTTATGAAACGTGCCCGGGAAGAGGAGGCAGCCCGCAAGGCACGGAAAGCCCAGAAAGAGAAAGGACAATAAGAGCAGAATCCACATTGTGAAGCCCTGGGAAGATGACGCTTTAAGCCACTGCCCTGTAAAAAACCTAAAACGAAGTCCCCTCCATCGCCTCATAGCGGTAATCTTGAAAAGGGCTAGGGAACATACAGAACCGTTCAATTGCAGGGGATTATTGCATTGGTTGTAAATTCCGCTTCAATTTGATTGCCATGCGGAAACTGTTCTTGATTCTATGTCTTTTGTTGAGTGTCTCTGGCTTTGCTCAGAGCAGATATGTCTCTGAGACCACCAAGAAAATTGTGTTTGCACGAGACGAGGGCAAATGTCAGTGCTGCGGTAGTTCGTCGGAATTGGAATACGATCACATCACCCCTTTCTCTTGTGGGGGGAATAGTGAGCCCAGCAACATCCAATTGCTTTGTCAGACTTGCAACCGAAGCAAGTCCAATAGCTGCACTTGCAAAGTGCATCAAAGAGTGGTGGGCACCAATTGCTGCGATAAAAAATCGAATTCTAAGGCCAAATCCACTTCCACGGCTCAGCAATGTACTGGTACCACCAAGAAGGGCCAGCGCTGCAAGAACAGGACAACCAATGCCAATGGAAGATGTTACCTGCATTAATCTTTTGAACCATTAGTATGAAAAAGACCCTACTGTTTGCCATCGACCGAATCACTGAGGAAACCCTTGTTTCTGAGTCTGCCAAAGGCAGTAGGCAAATTCAATTGATCGAGCGTATCCCCCGAGCTACTCATCCCCTGCTGTACGATGCCGTTCATTTATTGACTCAATTGACCCAGGCAGTCCATTTCAATGCCGCTGCCTTTAAGGCCATGGATAAAGTATGTCAGTTGCTCTATGCTTCCATCAAAGAGGTGGATAATCAGTGATTCCTAATTCCTGATTGGGTTCTTCAATGCCAAGCCGCAAGGTGATACAGATCTTCACCCTCCTCACACCCTCACTCCCTCACCTTCCTCACCATCTAAACTCTAAACCCTCAACCCTAAACCACTTCAATCATTATCAGGGAAGATATCAGATTCCAGACACCAGATTGGTGGCAATTTCTGATTCCTAATTCCTAGTTTCTAATTCCTGATTGGAAACGTAAAGCCGTGAGATTATGCGGCTATACACCATCCTCACACCCTCACTCCCTCACCTTCTCAACCCTAAACTTCTCAACCCTAAACATTGACAACCCATTTCAGGCATCTCCAAAGCCCTCTGGCCTCTGGCATCTTCCTACCACCTCACCCCCCAGCCCCCTCTCCAGATTCTCCAGTAGAGGGGGAGTTGAGAACAAAGCACTCCCTCTCCCGTTGCGGGGAGAGGGTTGGGGTGAGGGCATTTCCATCGCGTCTCGCGTTCTCGGGTTTCGCTTCTCGTCTCTTTCACTTCCTCACTTTCTCAACCCTAAACCCTAAACGCTCAACCATTCCTCAACCCATCTGATTCCTTGTTTCTTCCTGCTAATTCCTAATCCCTGCTACGGTTCACCAATTAAAGCCGCAAGGCATTGCGGCTCTACAGCTTCCTCACCTCCCACACTCCCTCACCTTCTCAACCCTCAACCCTCAACCCTCAACATTGACAACCCATTTCAGGCATTGCCAACTTTTCTCGTTTCTCGGCTCTCGTTTCTCGTTTCTATTACTCCCTCACCTCCCTCACTTCCTCACTATCTAAACCCTAAACCTCTCAACCCTCAACCTTCGAGATTCCTGATTGGATGCTTCCAAACTCACCCAACCTACCAAACCTTCCAAACCCCTAAACCCTAAAAACCCTCAACCTTCCTGATCGGAGTTGTCAACTTATTTCAGGCATCTCTAAAAGAGCCATTCTGGGTAACTGGCATAGAGGGGTGTCTAGAACGAGGGGGCCTCCTACTTATGGTGCCAGGTTTTTGAAGGAACTGCCACTCTGGACTGAGCGGTTTGATTGGAATAGGAAATGGATAAAAACGAATAGACTAGCTCAGGCAATTGTGGAGAGTTTCTTCCCACTTTGCTGAACAGCTAAATTGTTGACACTCGTTTTTCATTCAACGGAATTCCTATATTTGTACTACTTGTTTTATTCAAATTAGCATAATTTAAAGTGGCACACGTCCTAAATTTCCTCAGAACTTCTCGTTTTTCTCTTTTACTCAGCTTGAGTTTGTTGTCTTGCTCCAAATTTGGCAAAGACACCACCATTGTGGGCAAGGTACTCACCTATGGCACGGAAGAGATCATTGACCACCCTCCCGTGAAAGTGCAACTATACAGAGAAGATCGCACCAGCTGTTGGGGTTGTGGAACGAACTACACCGTTATTGATGAAATGTGGACAGACTCCACCATGAAATTTATCCTCCAAGCCAAGCTCTATTCTGATGAAACCTACTTCCTAGGGGTAGATGATTATACCGTACGTGAAAGTACCGGCTACATACCCCCAGAATTCAAAGATCTCGAACAATACCAAATACGCTTTAGAGGTGGAATTAATTATATGAATTACCATATTGTTGCACTTGGTTGGGTACGCTTCCATTTTTACAGCCAAAATCCTCAACCAGGTGATATTTATGGATACAATGCTGGAGGTGGAGCATCAGAAGTCTTTCATGGCTTTGTCAATGAAACGCGAATTATTGACTATGATGGAAATTTCATGAAAGATATTGCACTTAATCGATATCGGGACGGCGAATGGGAAAATTGGATTGTTGACTTCTTTGTCCCTGCCTTTGACACCATTGATGTTTCCATCAACTTCTGATAGTCC
>CAZDPF010000094.1:0-9759 GCA_964507215.1 uncultured Chryseobacterium sp.
GCAATGGCTTTTTGTTCTTCGAGGGTTGGGGGGATTTGGACTTTTAACTTTCCCAATCTGCTTCTCGAAATCCGCTTATGTGTCGTGCCACCAACGTTATCACGAACAGCGTTGAGCCAATCGTTTGTGGTGAAAATCTGATTGAGAAGTTCACGATTGACGACACTTTCATCAGGTCTGAAGATGGTGACATCTACAGAAGTGATTGATTTTTCACTATCAATTTTGGGGAAAATGCAGGCTCTTCCAGCGGGTTCGGCCAATCTACTGATTAGCAGGTCACCTGGTAGAATCTGCTTGCATTTCAGCAATGAGAAGGATTGCTCCGAGATATACTTCTTGGAGTCCTTATCAATGAACTGACCCACGCCAACATTTCCTGTCTGTACAAGCCGAATCCCATCTGATTCAATAAACTCTGCTTCAATCCAATCTCCATCATTAAATCTGTCCTTACTCCTGTTGGCTAATTCAAGCAAGGACTTCTCAGTCCAATTAGAAGGATGAGTAGAAGAAGGTTTGTTTGCCAGTTTCAACTCCATACCACACCCATTTTAGCCAAATGCTGGTTCACTTTACTTTCGTAATCCTTTACAGTATTGTCCAACGTGCCTAAGGTGTTTTCGTAGCGTTCGGCCAGTTCTTTAATTCTACCTGTAAGGCGTTGAGAGATCTCGTCTATTTCTGCCTGTATGCTGGTGCTTAGGGTGGTCATCCATTTATCATCCACCACCAAGGTCTGCACTTCCGCTTCGGTCAGTTCGCCATACTTGCGTATGGTCTTTTCCTCCAATTCCTTCTGTGCCTCTTTTATCTGCTTGTCCAGTTGGCTAATTTCCTCCTGTAAGGCCAGTAGTTGCTCAATGGTGCGTACTTCAGGCAGGTATTCGCCATCCGTTTCCAAAATGCCTGTAAGCTGTTCAAGCAATGCTTCGCGTTGCTCTTTGGCTTCTTTCTTCAGCTTGGTCTGTTCTGCCAATAGCGAGAGGTAATTGTAAAGCACGTCCAGTTCTTCAAACCATGCATGCTGTATGCCTGTTTCCCATTCCAATTTCTCGAAGTTGGTCTTTCTAATGGGGTCAACTTTCTGTTTGTACTGTTCAGGCAGTTCAGAAATTTCGACCTGTCTTTTCAATTCCATTACACGGTCTTGGATGTTGCCCTTCACCAACTTGCCTTTGGCATTGGTCAGCTTCTCAAAGAAGGTGCCCCATAGTGGACCTGCCAAGGTTTCGCTGATGGAAGTGGAGCAATCATCCAAAGCATCCAGCTTCGCTTGATAATCCGTGTAAGCTGTATTGAAGTGCGTTGCAAAAGCAAGATTCTGGTATTCTTCCTGTTTTTCGGTGAGTTCAGCCTTGCTGACCTTGCCATTCTCCACATCTTCAAAAATGGCTTCCTCTCCACTGTTGTCTTCCACAAGGGTGGTGAAGTCGTTCTCCTTGCTTTCCTTTTCTGCTTCCTGTGCCTGAATAGCTTTGAGTTCTTGCGAAAAGTAGCGGTCTACGACCAAGTGCTTCGGCACGAGGTCGCAATCGTAGATGGTTTCCTTCTTGGTCTGCTTTACAATATGCAGCTTGGCCACCCAGCCGTCTTCAATTATCATGTAGGTGTCGTCCTTCATGATGTCGAGCCAATAATCCAGCAGGTGCTGGTACATATCGTAACGGTCAACCAGTGCTTTGCCCGTGTATTCCGTAAGCAGGTCTTCGGCAATATTGTGGATGAGCTTCTTTGGTGAAGTCTCTACATTGATGCCTTTGAGGGTAGGCGTGTTTCTGCCTTTCCAATTCTCAAAGAGCTTGTCCATTTCGGTTCGGTAAGCCTTGAACTCTTCATGGTTGAAGATGGTCTCCTTAATGGCGCTGGAATCGGTGCGAAGTGCATAGTAGCCTGGGCGGGTTTCTTCAAACAAAGCTTTGCGTAGGCTTGGGTAAACCTGCCAATAGGCATCCAATCCGTTTACATCGCGCTTCGGAATGCCCCCGTTGATGTGTGCATCCAAGTCCTGCACATCCTCATCTTCCTGCGTGTCTATGTAGCGCGGAATGTTGAGGTTGAACTCGTTCTCCTCAATCTTCTCAAATGGCACAAATTGGGCATACTTGGCAAGGGGGCGTTGTGCATTGAATACGTCCACAATCTTGTGGATGTCCTGCTCTCTTAGGCGGTTCTTGTTGCCGTCTTTCAGAAAGCCCTTGCTTGCATCAATCATAAAGATGCCCTTGCGTGTGTCTGCATGCTCCTTATCAATGACAATGATGCATGCAGGAATGCCTGTGCCATAGAACATGTTAGCAGGCAACCCAATAACGCCTTTGATGTATTTGCGCTGAATGAGATTCTTACGAATATCGGCTTCGGCATTGCCTCTGAACAGCACTCCGTGAGGCAGAATAACAGCTGCCTTGCCTGTGCCTTTAAGCGATGCAATGATGTGTAGCAGAAAGGCGTAGTCTCCGTTCTTGTCGGGCGGTATGCCATAATGCAAGAAACGCTTATGCTCGTCCTCATGCGGCTTGATGCCTTGGCTCCAGTTTTTGACTGAGAAAGGAGGGTTTGCCACCACACGGTCGAAGCGTTTCAGTTTCCCGTCCTTTTCCAAATGCAGGGGGCGTGAAATGGTGTTGTGTTTCTTGATGATGGCGTCCTCGTAGCCATGCATCCACATGTTCATAATGGCAAGACTTTTTACTGGACCTTCTTTTTCTTGACCATAAAGTGAAAGGTGGCGGTCAGCTTCCATTGCGACCTTTAGAAGCAATGAACCCGAACCGCAGGTGGGGTCGTAGACCGAGAAATCAGAGGTTTCAGCCTTTTCAATCTCAATGATTTTGGCAAGGACTCTTGACACTTCAGCTGGGGTATAGAAGTTGCCTTTGCTTTTGCCTGATTCCGCAGCAAAATGCCGCATGAGAAATTCGTAGGCATCACCCAGAATATCATCATCTTCTGCACGGTTATTCTTGAAGTTAAGGTCAGGATTTTCGAATATGGCAATCAGTTTGTCGAGAAGGTCAACCTTCTCTTTGTCGCTGCCCAGCTTGTCATCATCATTGAAGTCAACCAATTCAACCGAGCCTTCCAGTCCATTTGCGGAGAAAATGGGGCGGATTATCTGCTTATTGATTTTATCACCAATGTCCTTTTGCCCTTTGAGGGCTACCATGTCTTCGAAGGAAGCACCTTCCGGGATGGTAATCAGACCATCTTTGCCTGCATACTTGTCAGACACATATTTTACGAAGAGCAGGGTCAGCACGTAGTCCTTGAACTGCGAATAGTCCATGCCACCTGATGCCCTAAGGGCGTTGCATCCTTCCCAAAGCGTGCTGTAGAGCTGCGATTTCTTTACTGCCATTAAATGCGTTTAATCTTGGTTGTTTGTATAACCCGCTTAGCCTCAAAATGGGCTAAAAGATGAGGGTTAACAGAGGATGCCAATATAGGCAACCAACAACAGAATAACAGCAAGGAAACGGTAGAATCTTGCGTTTAGGAAGTTTAGGATTTTGGGGATGTGTGGGGATTCAGTTCCTGCTTATCCTAAACTTCCTAAGCATCCTACTTGGTCATTTTAATGTAGTGGTCTTGCTTAGGGCGGTGAAGAAGCTGTTTCTTCACAAAGCCCGTAATGTAGCTTTCGGCTGTTTTCTCCTTGATGCCCAGAATGGAGGCAAACTTCAGGTACTCCTGACGGTTGAACTCTTTGGGTAATGCATCCAAGAATTGCTCTTTGAGGTTCTTTGCGCTCGGTGGTGCGGTATCAACTGGCAATTCTGAGAAAACATGACTGGAATGCTTCATCAACACTTTAATGATGGCAATGGAAGACTGGAAGTCTTCATCATCGCAAATCATGTGGTCCGTGATCTCGCCATGTTCAAACGTGCGCAGCACAGTGAAAATCATGGACATTCGGAAAGCAATCAAGCCCAAGCGTCTGACAGAGCCAATGAAGTCATCACCAAGAAGAGCAATGTATTTGGTCTGCATCTCTGAGAAGAACTCATTGAAAGCCGCTTGTTGGTGTGCTTGTAGTTCAAAAGCAACTGGAGGGTTTGCCCGTAGGTGCTTGAAATACTCATAGAACGTATCTCCCAATGATTGAAAGTAAGACTCAAGGTCGCCACGGTCTGAATTGGCGAATACGTCCATCCACTCATAGCGCGTGTTCATGTAATAGAACATGAAGCGGCTGAACAGGCCGTTTTCTGCGCTTGGAATGAGGCTTGTAATCTGCTTAGGCGTGCCTGAAAGCATAGCTGAAATGCACGGTCTTTCAATCTCTACATACTCGCGGTCGGTTCTGCGGAAATAGGAAATGGACTCATGATGAAAGGCTTTACGAAAGCCATCTGAGTAGTTTCCGTAGTCAGACTTGAACGCTTGTGCAAGCGTGTCTCCTTCGGTTTCGAAGATGAGCCCCTTTCCTCCGCTGTCAGCGATAAGCTGATAAGCACCTGTGCTGCTGTTGTTGGCAGGTATGTAGAGCATCATTTCACCCGGTCTGAGCGGTTTTTCCGCGCGGGTGTCATTCTTCTTTATTTGATTGTACTCGGCCATTTCCATGTCGTACTGCTGTTTGGCCTTTGCCGCTTGTTCTCGCAGATCTCTGTGTACAGGGTTTACCAAGTGCTTGCAGTGATTAAGAATGCCTTTTCCAGCCGAAGCCTGCCCCGTGATGAACAGATACAGGTTTGCGTGAACCTTATGCTGGCCGTAAATGCCGAAGACATTAGGCAAGCATGCACTGATTGCAACCAAACTACCGAGAAAGAGAATGTCTCTTTCTTCGTTTGTGTTCGTATGCAAAACCACGTTTTGCAGAAACTCAGGAAGTAACGGAAATACCGAATCGGGCAGATTCGGCATTTCCCTTTTGGTTTCAGGTACTTCAATAGAGGCTTTGCCGATATTGATACCTGCTTGCTTTGCCAGGAAGAAGAATGTGCTGATGTTAATGCCTGAGCCATTGGCATTAAGGCATTTATCAAACTGATCATCACATTCCTGTGGGGTGTAGGCTTCATAGAAGCGGCTGACCCTGTGGAACAGCGGTCTGCCAGATTCGCCTAAGCCGTCTGCAAGGGCAAAGCCGATTCTAAGCCATTCGCTGTAGTTGGCCGTTAGGTCAATGGCGCGGCCTTCTATTTGGTTTACAATTTCCTCTACATCCTGAAGGTTGGCTGCTTGCGGCTGGCCTGAAGGTTTGGAGACTTTACGTTCATTTTTTGGTTTTGCTGTCTGTTCTTGTTCTGTGACAGTTGCTGCGGTGTCGGGTGCTTTTACCCAATCACTCGGATTGAATCTCTCTTTCATTTGCCTAAGTATTTAGGGTTAATCACTACGGCCGCATCATGCGGCAAAAAGCAAGCTCTGGAAACGTCCTTGCCCGATTCATCAAGTTCAACTTGATAGGTTTGTCTTAGGTAATTGGCGATAGCCAAGAACCAAAATTGATGGTCGCCCTGCGACTGATCAATGGAAACAACCCATTTCAAGCCATCGCCAGATGGCGAAGTGAACAGAAGCTCGGTTTCAAAGTATTGGTCATTCAATAGGCGTTCTTTCAACTCATCAGGCTTTTGCAGGTGGTCAAAGTCAATGACCATCAGCCCTGAATGAGTTTGGAGATTCTTGTCGCCTCTGGAGGTGAAAACTCCTGAGAAAGTGACATAATCGAATTGGAACGCTTTGAATTTCCGCGCTTCAGTCTTGTCTGAAATGGCTCTGAGTTTCTGAGTAATGCTCTGAAACTTGCTGCCCTTCACCAATTCATAGACTTCCAGTAGGCTCTTGGTGCCTGACGGTCTGGTATTGGTAATCGGTTTGCTGAAATAGCTGAATACAGGTATTTCAAGTTTCAGAGGTTCAGGTTCAGGGGTGGTTTTCTCTTGCGGCTTGAGGTAGTCATAGAAGGGATGGTGCCCACCGATGCGTAGGTGCAATTCGCGGTTCAAGGTGTCAAGCAATGCTTGACCGCTGACCTTGTAGTGCATTTCGGCAAAGTCGAATGCATCACCGTTCTCAATTGCTCTTTCAGCATCGATATGACAAGCGCAACCGTCAATGATGCGAATCCACAAAGTGGGTTTGGAATCATTGAACGGGTTTTTCGCAGGTTCACAGCCCCTTCCCGCAAGGGAAAGGACTGTTTCACCCGGATAGTATTTGCGTAGCACGTGGGAGTAGATGTTCAGCCCGTAGTGCGTTCTGTCCAGAATGGTTTCTCTACTTGCTTCCATTGCTCTGCTTGTTTAAGTGTGAGTAATTGGATTCGAGAAGCCCTTCTATGTCGGACACCTTGTAGTAGAATTTACCATTGATTCTACTGAAAGGCAGGGTTCCATCGTCACGCAGCGTTTGTAGTGTGCGCTTGCTGATGTGAAGCGTTTGCATCACATCTTGGCCGTCAATCCACGCTTCATTGAATCTCTCAAAGCGTGTCTTGTGGAACTGCTGCAATTGGAACTTAATCGCTTGTAGGTCTTGAGAGAGTTTCAAGACGATGTCTATCAACTCTGTCATAGCCTTACTTTTCCTTTGCTGATTAAGTAATCTGCCGCCTTGCGGTCAATTTCTTCCTGTGTTTCGCTGCGGTTGCGAAGTAGCCATTCGTCAAGCTCGGCACGGTTGAAGTATATCTTCTTACCGTTGGGCTTGTAAAACGGAATACTCCCTGAACTCGTCAGTTTGTACAGGTGTGAGTGTGAGAGTTCAAGGTATCTTGACGCCTCACTGAAGTTTAGCACGTTCTTCAGAATAAGATTCTGGTCTAATACGTGTTGCTCAATAATTTCGAGTCTTTTTAAAATCTCTTCCATTTTAATTGGAGTTAGAAAATTTGAAAAAGACTTCACCGGTAAAGTCACGCTTGATGCTCAAACGCAGTGCTAAACTATCCTGATGCTAAAGGCTAAATGAGAACGGAAACGAGGTGTAGTGTAGAGTGTAGAGTGTAGAGTGGGGCGGCAAGAAGTAAAGGCCATGATATGGCCGCAGAAAAAGGAAATGAAAAGCTAAAAAAGGATAGAAGGGGTATAGCGTAGAGTGCTAAAAAAGTAGCTGAATTGCCTTGTCTATCTTGTCTGCGGTTGTTGCGGGTTTCTTCAAACCGCGAAACGAGGTCGGGTCAAAAGCTGTTCCATCAGGCTGAATGAAACACTTTGCCGTTGCTTTCCATTGGTTCTGCTTCATGTCCTTCACCAACTTCTTTTTGTTGTGAATCTGAGAAATGAAGTAGTACAGGTCGGAACGGGTTCCAGTCCATACTACGGGATTCTTCACTTCATTGCCTGAGAAGATGCGCTTGAACTGTGGAACTGTGGTTGATTGGTCAATGAAACCGTTTTGGCGAAGGTTGTCGTGTAGGTCTTTCAGATTGTCCGGGGCAGTTTCGAAACGGATGTAATAAAATGAATCAACTGGAAGAGGTTGTTCTTCCTGTTGTTCAGTTTCTTGAATGGTAGAAACTTCGATTTCAACCTTAGGCTGAATGACCGCTTCGTGAGGTGCAATTTCTGAGAAGTAGGTTTGATAAAGGTCTTCCAGTTCAAGGTTCTCCGTCTTGCGGTAGTCAGGATAGGGTTCACTTACTTCCAAGTACAGCCGAATTAGCTGGTGTTTTAGATAGTGGAAGATGAAGGCTTCGTCTGATTGATTTCCTTTCTGGACTTTACCGTTCACAGGTTTGAAAAGGGAATCGTCCAAGCCTCTTTCGGTAATGATTTTGCTGGTTGCCAGAAGCAAGTCTTTAAGGGTCTTGTTCAGGGCGTTGAAAACGTAAAACTTGCGGTGGTTCGTGGTCTTACTTCTTTTGACTCCTGCGTGAATCTCATTCAGGAAGTCGGTAGCGTCTGCGTCAATTGTTTTGATGTAAAATTGACGCTTGAACGAAATTGGCTTGTCAAAGTCAATGTAGTATTGCGTGGCACTTTTTTCAGATGGCGTTTTAACGCCATTTAAAAGTTGCTTGAACTTTTGCTCTGAGTAGTGCTCAAGTTTCCAGGGGCGCAACTCTCTGAAAAGTATTTCCTGAATTTGGTTCAGCTTCTGACTCATAAATCCAACTTGATTCTGTTTGCGGCCTCTTTCTTCTGTTCGTCAATAATCTTAGCGTAAATCTGAGTTGTCTTCAACTCGCGATGGCCTAAGAGTTTTGAAACGGTATAAATATCGGTACCAGCTGAAAGCTGCAAGGTAGCGTATGTGTGCCGGGCGCAATGGAACGTGATGGTTTTGGAAATTCCAGCACGCATCATCCATTGTTGCAATTTCAGATTGTACCAAGCTGAGTATTTCAAACCTTGAAAAACGCGGTCTGTTGGTTCTTGCCTTTCACCTAATAGACTGAAAGCCTGTTCAGAGATTGGCAAGGTTTCAGCGCCTTTGGTTTTTTTCTGCCTGAAACGAATGTAATAGCCCATTGATTCTGAATGCTGGATTTCTGACCACACAAGTTTGTGAATGTCTGACCATCTCAGACCTGTAAGGCTTGAAAAAATGAAAGCGGTTTTCAGAAGAGGTATATCGCACTCCGCTTTAACTGCAGCTTGCAGTTCTTCCAATGTCAGAAACTCACGCTCTGGCTCTCCTTGTTTGAATGCTTCAACACCTTCTGACGGGTTGGCTGGCAGTATGCCATCCTTCACAGCTTGTTTCAAAGCTGCTCTGAGCTTGTTGAAGTATGAGTATTTCGAGTTCTGAGAAAGTGGCTTGTTGCTTTTGGTCTTTGCTTCTTCATCGAGATAGTCCTTGAAGCCTTGCACAAAGGACCTATCGATTTCGCTGAAGGATCTATCCATTGGGATATAGCCTTTCAGATGCTTTAGCATGCTTTCCCAATTGCCGTAATTGCCTTGGCTGTTCTGCTTTCTGCTCGTTAGTATTTCTACATATTCGAGAAAGCTGCCTTTCAGCTTCTCGGTATCACGGAAACCGTAAACGCCATTCTGAATTTCAATCAGGCGTTTTGCTCTTATGGATTCCGCAAGCTGCCTTGTCTTTTTGTTGAGGTCTTTTTCTGCTGCGGTTTTCGGGTTTGGCTCAAGGTAGAGTTTCAAATATTCTGCCTTGCGTTTTCCTTTGTGATAGTAATCGAGGTAAAGGCTGATTCTGCCGCCCTGGTTGCGTTCTCTCAATGTGACTTTCATGCTGTAAACAGTTTTTCGATTTCGGTTCTCTTGATGATTGTTCTGCTGCCGACCTTACCTGCTTGGATATTGCCGTTTTTGATTTGACGGTAGAGGGTCATTCTGCTGGTACCCAATAACTGGCAGGTTTCTTTGATACTCAGAAACTCCTTGTCTGAAACGGTGCTGGAGGTGTGCGCGATTTTCTGCTCCAGTAGGGTAGGGATGGCATCAACTTTCTCCTGACGCTTTCGTTTCTTGTAGGCGCGTTTCGCGCAGTTCTCGCTGCAATACTGGGTAACTGTGGTTTTTGCGATGAAATCGCTACCACAATGCTGGCAGATTTTAGGAATCCTCATGTTGCTGCTCATGTCCTCTCTCGTTTTTTGTTACTGTATCGGAAGGTATCAGGATGTATCAGCGTGTAACGCTATGTATCATAATCTCTCCCTTTCTCTCCTGACCTGTTGTTAGAAACAAAAGATGCTGTTTCAGTAACAAATCAGTAACAAAAGATACGTAAAAATGGGCAAATCAGTAACAAATAAAGGAAAGAAAATTCAGCTAATAATCACGAAAAGAAGGAGTTAGCTAAAGAAAGGAAGGATAATTACTTTCCGATGCA
>CAZDPF010000095.1:0-9720 GCA_964507215.1 uncultured Chryseobacterium sp.
GAAAAGCCGCAACAGAAATGGAATCGTCAAAAGGTGCTCCGGTGCCATTGCAATCGCGGTAACTCTTTACCCGTACCTGATAATCGCCATTGCCCAAGCACTGGTAGCTCATTTCCCCTCCAACCAGGTGGGCAGCTTCCGCTTGATGACCTAGAAAACTCCAGAAAATGCTTGCAATCAATCCTATAGAAAGAAACCTATTCATTTCTTGAAGTTAATCATCTTTCTATTGCTCACGATCACCTTTGTGCACTAACCTACCAATTGCTTCCAACTAAAAACCTGAGGAAAGCCCTTATTTTCAAAATACGCTTGAGGAGATGCGTCGGAATCACTTACTGCGAGCATAAAATCGCCACCCCAAGCACCGAGTGACTTAACAACCCCTTGAAAATCTTTAAAAAACCTTTGTTGCACAGGTGTTTGGCCTATTGCCCTGCCTACTTTTTCTTCGTGCTGAAGCAGAAGCTCTTGAAATTTAGAGAGTTGATTTTCTGTTGCAATCGAAAGGCTCAGCCTGCTCATTTCATTGACAGAATGGGTGTTTGGAGGATTTCTCTTCAAAAAGCGCTTCACCTCCTGCGCGCTGCTTTGCTTTTGTCCGAAGTACACCAACCAGAGCCGATCTGCAAAAGCAGGTTGAAATTGGATGGGCTCCCAAGCCGGACCCTTCTCCAGAAGTTGATACAATATCGGATGGGCTTCAAAGCTACAAGCCACGTCGTACCCACTTCCAGATTGCGATTCAAAGAAAAGATCCAACGGATTCAACTGCGTCCACTTGGCCATATTGGCCAGCATGGCGGCGCTGCTCCCCAATCCCCAAGCCTGCGGATAATCTACTCGGAATACCAACTTATTTCCTGAAAGATCAAGTCCGCGGTGGTGGATGGCCTTTAATAGTTCCAGAACGTAGTCGTCTTGGTCCGCTTCATTAAAACTTAGCTTGATCGCAGACCAGTTCCACTTTTTCTTGAAAAGGGTTTGCGCTAAATGGTCTTGAAACTCCCATTCCAATAAATGCGCCTCGGATGCTGGGGAAACAGATAAGTATTGGCCTTGAAGCGTGGGAACCGCCAAGGCCTTGGCGCCATGTAAAACGAAGTACTCTCCGGTGAGCAGGAGTTTTCCCGGGCTGAAGAATTCAGCCGGAACCTGCATTAGGAGCGTTTCTTGGTGGCGAAGGTGGAATAGGGAATTCCTCTGAGTTCGCAGAACTTCCTCACTACCTCATTATGGGCCACTACTTTATCTGAGAAGAAGCGTACAATCTCTTGGCGCTCTTCTTCTGTGGCTTCCAATTGATTGAGAATATTGAAAAGGTGCATTTTCATATGCCCTTTTTGAATACCAGTTGTCACCAAAGCGCGCAAAGCACCAAAATTTTGAGCCAAACCTGAGGCCGCCACAATTTGCATGAGCTCTTCGGCATTGGGGTGGCCCAACATTTCATGGGCAAGCTTTACCATGGGATGCAAAGCGGTCAAACCTCCAACAGTTCCAAGGGCCAATGGAATTTCAATCCAAAAGCGAAACTCGCCCTTCTCCACTTGGCAATGGGTGAGACTGGAATACCGTCCGGATCTGCTGGCGTAGGTATGTCCTGCTGCTTCTACCGCACGAAAATCATTGCCCGTAGCAATAACCACCGCATCAATGCCATTGAAAATGCCCTTGTTATGGGTAGTTGCTCGATAGGGTTCAATTTCAGCGATGCGCACCGCACGATGAAATTTACTGGCAAATTCTTCTGGTTGGATGCCCGCGTCTGCATTCAATGCATTTACCGGACAGCGCACTTCTGCCCGTACCACGCATTCGGGCGTGTAGTTGGAGAGAATGCACATTACAATTTGCACTTCACGCGCTGCCGGAGCTAAATCATCAGCATTCTGAAGGAGCTTTCGAAGGGTGCGCGCAAACTGTTCAAGGCAAGAGTTGATGAAGTTGGCCCCCATGGAATCGCAAGTCTCAAAACGAGCTTCCAACTGGTAATAGCCAGGTTCATCGAGGGTTTTGTCTTTTAAGTCGATGGAGAGAATTCCTCCTCCTCTCGCCCGCATATTGGCGGTAATGTCTTCTGTGTCTTCAAAGAACCGCTCAATCTGCTCGGTGATGAGGGCTCGCAAAGTATCACCATCGCCTTCGTAAATGAAGTGTACGTGACCAATCTTGCGGGTAGACAACACCTCCGTGTGAAATCCTCCTCTGTCAAACCAGAAGCTTGCCGCTTTGGAAGCTGCAGCCACCACTGAACTTTCTTCAATGGCCATTGGCAGGGTATAAACCTTGCCATTGATTTTGAAATTGGGGGCTACCCCAAAAGGAAGGTAGTAATTGGTAAGCGTGTTCTCGATAAATTCATCGTGCAACTTTTGCCTTTTTTCATCAGCATGCCAGTAGGTCTTCAGCAGTGCAACGGCCGCCTCTGGATCTTCAAAGTGTTGCTGGGCCAACCATTCAATTTTGGCTTCTTTGGAGAGCTTAGAAAAGCCCTTGATTGCATTGGTCATTTAATGAGTTTGGATGTTAGAGTAACTCCAACAAGCTCTTCTTGTTCAATTCAAGCCACCGGAGTACAAGTGCACAACGCCTTCTAGTTCGATGGATTGTCCTTCCTTATCTCTGGCAAAAACGCGGTAGAAGTACACCCCATCTGCTATTTTTTGTCCGTTGTGGGTGCCATCCCAACCAGCGGTGGGGTTTTGCCAATCGTTCCAGCGATAAATCTCTTGGCCGTATCGGTTAAATATCAAGCCTTCGAAGCTCATCAAACTATCAGGTGTAGGCTGAATGGCATTGAAGAAATCATTTTGGTTGTCGCCATTTGGAGTGAACACATTGGGCATGAATAAGCGGGCGGTGTCTATAGGAGGCTGAGGCGGCTCTGGCACATAGCATTTCACCTCATACGCAATGGCCACAGAATCTGTGCATCCGTTGGCATTTTGCACTTCCAGGCTCACCCAATAGGTTCCACAGCTATCAAAAGTGAAGGTGGCGTTGGTATCTGTACTGGTTTGACCGTTGGCACTCCACAAATAGCTGGTAGCGCCCACACTCGCATTGATGAAGGTCTGCACCACTTGCACTGTGTCATAGAGGGTGTCTGCCACGGGCAAAATATCGGCCAGCACATCACCCAAAGAGCCCACTATAACGGTATCAGTGAGCATGCAGCTATTGGTATCGGTGACCACCACTGCATATTTTCCGGGCGGAATAAAGTAAGCGGTATCTCCATTGCGCTGCACGCTACTGGCCCATACAATAGAGTCTGTTTCATCTAGTAAAAAACAATTGTACCGATAAGGGTTTTGATCAAATAGGTCAATATAGACGATGCCATTTGGACTGTTTTCACATGAAGGTTGAATTTCCCATGATTCTAGACCAGGGGTGTAGATTGTAATCGTATCAGTGATTATAGCACCGCCACAAATGCTTGATTGCACACGGAAGGTATTGATGCTATTGGGAGGGAAATTGGCCTGCAAGCTATCTCCTGTGGCGAATAAGTTGCCGTTGCTCTCAAACCATTGAATGGCGTTGAAAACAGATGGATCATAGGGCACAGATTGAATAGAATAACCAATGCCTACTGAATCTGGAATAAAAGCATACCCTTCATTGGTGGTGGTCCAAACAGGATCAGAGAAATTCCTACCGGGAATCACGTGGGCCATGGTACCTGTGGCATTCTGCAATCCGTGAATGGCCACCCCGTTATTCCATGTGGTGCAAACCGGCTTGTCGCGAATGTGGGTTTCAATGCGATGGGTGCCTTCAAAAAGCAATATTTGGTTGGTGAAGAGATCGCCGGTGCAACTGAACATGGGTACTTCACAAAATGAAATGGTGAAAACGCGGTTGGGCGCAGAACCTGCGATGCCATATTCAATAACCCCACCTATACCAGGATTCACATCTTGCCATGGACACATGATGGAGTTGGGTTGGGCATTGGTGGCGTTGGGAATATTCTGGGTGATAGACCAAGGCGAAAAGCCATTGGCAGCGCCTACATCAAAAGTGACATAGTTGTTCGAGCTGATGACCAAGTCTGTGTAGGTCTGACCGTAAAACTCAAACGGAAACCCAATGGGAATGACGCCACTGAACTGATCATCGCTTAGCGTGATTATGGTTGACGACGAAATAGATTTAAAGCCACTGGATATGTAGTGCGTCTGACCCGGACACAATACAGTATCATCTGGTAACTGAAATTGTGCCGCCAAAGGGGAACTCATGAGCACACAAAGTGCAAGCGTTCCTATGGACCACCTAGATACTCTCATTTACTTTTTCTAAAAGATGAATGAACAAATGTACATTTTGCCAAGAGGTGACATACAGAAAATGAGTACACAACGCTTCTGTATGAGCAATATCTAAGGCTTTTGCAGAGGATTCCTTTTTCTTGAAGATTGATTTCTGTGGATTCTTAGCGTAGAGTGGTTAGAAAATTTACTTCAATTGCAAGCGGAGCTTGTTTAGCCTGTTATTTTCGCAGAACGCATGCAGCATCTTCTTCAGTCTCTCAATACCCCGCAAAGACAGGCGGTGGAAGCCACCGAAGGTCCGGTAATGGTTATCGCCGGCGCCGGTTCAGGCAAAACTCGGGTACTCACTTTTCGCATCGCTCATTTGCTTCAACAAGGCACCGATGCGTTTAACATCCTCGCACTCACCTTTACCAACAAGGCGGCCCGTGAGATGAAAGAACGAATTGTTCGCTTGGTGGGTGATGCCGATGCGCGCAATTTGTGGATGGGCACTTTTCACTCTGTTTTTGCCCGCATTCTGCGCTCGGAAGCCAGCAAGATGGGCTACCCCTCTAACTTCACAATCTACGATACCGAAGACAGCAAGAAGCTTTTGGCCAATGTGGTGAAAGAGATGGGTTTAGACAAAGACATCTACAAAATCAAAAGCCTGCAGAATAGGATTTCCTCTTTCAAAAATTCGCTGATCACTCCGGAAGTCTATCGCATGGAGCCCGAGCTGCAGGAACAAGATGCGGCCGCTAAAATGCCCCGCCTGGGAGATGTTTATCATGCCTACACCGACCGATGTTTTAGGGCAGGCGCCATGGACTTTGATGATCTGCTACTCAAAACCAACCAGTTGTTCGGCACCTTCCCTGAAGTTCTGGCCAAGTATCAAAATAGATTCAGATACATCTTGGTAGATGAGTACCAAGACACCAACCACTCGCAATATGTGATTGTCAAGGCCTTGGCATCGCGTTTTGAGAATATCTGCGTGGTAGGTGATGATGCCCAAAGCATCTACTCGTTTCGCGGAGCCAACATTCAGAACATTCTCAACTTCAAGCGCGATTACAGCGATGCCCAGGTGTATAAACTGGAGCAAAACTACCGGTCAACCAAGCATATCGTAGAAGCGGCCAACAGCCTGATTAAGCACAACAAAGAGCAGTTGCCTAAGCAGGTATGGACAGCCAACCAAGAAGGAGAGTTGATTACCGTTTTTAAGGCCGCTTCTGATACAGAGGAAGGCCATTATGTGGCTCGGCAAATTTTTGAACGAAGTAGAAATGAGCAACGGCACTACGGCCATTTTGCCATACTCTATCGCACCAATGCCCAATCGCGCTCCTTCGAAGATGCCCTGCGCAAACGAAATATCCCGTATCGTATCTACGGTGGGGTTTCGTTCTACCAACGCAAAGAAGTGAAGGATGTGTTGGCTTACATCAAACTCACCCAGAACCCCAAAGACGAAGAGGCCTTTAGGCGAATCATCAATTTGCCCAAACGCGGCATAGGCGGCACCACCTTAGATCGCCTCAATGTAATTGCCCAAGAGAACGCTGTCTCCTTATTTGAAGCAGCTGAGAATCCTCTCATGCTTTCCCGTTCGGGCATTAACGGACCCACCTGCCAGAAGCTCAGCGACTTCTGTGCGGCCATTCGCTCTTTTGCAGTAGAAGCACAAAAGCATGATGCCGCTACCTCAACGGCCTTCATTGTGCGCAATTCTGGTTTGCTGCGCGAGATGAAAGAAGACAAATCGCCCGAAGGCGAAGCGCGGCTGCAGAACATTGAGGAATTGTTGAATGCCATCAATGAGTTTACAGATCGGCAAAAAGAAGAAGAAGGTGGAGATCCTTCTTTGGCCGCCTTCCTTCAAGATGTGGCACTGATTACAGACCAAGACCAGAACGAGGGCAATGAAGCAGAAAAAGTGAGCTTGATGACGGTTCACTTGGCCAAAGGACTGGAGTTCCCCTATGTTTTTGTGGTGGGATTGGAAGAATCGCTGTTCCCCAGTATGATGGCCATGAATACACGCACCGAATTAGAAGAAGAGCGTCGCTTGTTTTATGTGGCCCTTACCCGTGCGGAAGTGAAAGCCTATTTGACCTTTGCGCATATTCGCTTCCGATGGGGAAAAACGGTGGATGCCGAACCCAGTCGGTTCATCGATGAGATCGACGAGAAGCACCTCGACCTCCAAGTACCCGATCACAATCCATTTCAACGTCCGGGCTTCTTACCCGGCTCCCAATTGAACTTTTCCGGCGCTATTCAGCCCAAGGGAAGACCGTCTACTACCCCCAGCGGACGGCACCCCCAGGTGAAAAGCAAAACCCCTTTCATCCCCAAACCGGGGATGCGCAAAGTAGAAGCCGCAGCCCCAGCGGAAAATGCCAACCAAGGAGCTGCTTATAAGCAAGGTGATCTGGTGATCCACGATCGATTCGGACGCGGAACCATAGTTGCCTTGGAAGGGCCTCCAGAAGACCTGAAAGCCACCGTTGACTTTGACAACGGAGGAGAAAAGAAACTGCTCTTGCGATTTGCCAAGCTTCGCAAAGTGTAAGAAGGCTTACATTTAGCCGTTCACAATATTATGGAGTACAATTCAGCGCGGCCGCGTCTCATCATTCCTGAGTATGGCCGCAACATCCAGCGAATGATAGAGGAATGCATGGAGATTGAAGAGCGTGAACGCCGCAACGCGGTAGCCCACGCCATCATCGAAATCATTGGAAACCTCAATCCGCATCTGCGTGATGCACCAGATTACCGGCACAAACTATGGGATCACCTGTTCATTATGAGTGATTTCCAACTAGACGTTGACAGCCCATATCCCATCCCGCAGCGGGAGACTTTCGAGTCTAAGCCCGATTTATTGCAGTATCCGAAGAAATCGCTTCGCCATCGTCATTACGGAAATATCATCCGCCAAACCATTCGCAAGACCATGGAGCTCGACCCCCATGATCCGGAGCGGGAAGCGCTGGTGAGAGATATCGCCAATCAGATGAAGAAGTCTTATCTGCATTGGAACAAAGACACCGTGCAAGACGATCAAATTTGGAACGACCTGTATGAGATGAGCGACGGAAAGATCAAGCCGCCAGAGGAGGCAAACTTGGCCAACGCTCAATCTTTGACCAGTGGTCTTCAACAACAGCAAGACCGCAACGCCAAAGGGCGCAGCAACAAGCGCAACAGAAATAGAAAAACCAAAAAGAAATTCCGCAAACCGGGCCATTAAGCCACAAACGGAAACGGCCAATGGGCACATTTAAGATTACTGGAGGAATAGCACTTCACGGTGCCATTACCCCTCAAGGGGCCAAGAACGAAGCGCTGCAAATTCTGTGTGCCGTACTCCTCACAGACGAAGAGGTTACCATAGACAACATTCCTGATATTCTGGATGTCAACAAATTGATTGACATTTTAGAAGATCTAGGCGTTGTGGTGAAGCGCTTGGGACGGTCGCGCATTGTCTTTC
Source organism: uncultured Chryseobacterium sp. (assembly GCA_964507215.1). GTDB lineage: Bacteria > Bacteroidota > Bacteroidia > Flavobacteriales > Schleiferiaceae > RFXV01. The sequence goes on from CAZDPF010000095.1 coordinate 7,780, forward strand.
GCGCCAACGACCTCAACCTCGATTATATGATGTCTGATGCCTTCAGACAAAAGGCCAGCGCGTTACGGGGGTCTATCATGATTGTTGGTCCGCTTCTGGCCCGCTTTGGTAAAGGGTATATTCCCAAACCCGGTGGCGACAAAATTGGCCGTCGCCGACTCGACACCCATTTCATCGGTTTCCAGCGATTAGGGGCCCAGCTTCGGTTCAAACCAGAAGAGTCTTTCTACGGGGTAGAAGCCCCAAAGCTGAAAGGCACCTATATGTTGTTGGATGAAGCCTCTGTAACGGGAACCGCCAATATCATCATGGCTGCGGTATTGGCCGAAGGCACCACCACCATTTACAACGCTGCCTGTGAACCATACATACAGCAGCTCTGCAATATGCTCAATCGAATGGGCGCGCGCATTCAGGGCGTGGGTTCCAATTTGCTCACCATAGAAGGCGTTGAACAATTGGGTGGAACGGAACACCGCATCTTGCCTGATATGATTGAGATAGGTTCTTGGATAGGCCTAGCCGCTATGACCAAGAGTGCGTTGACCATTAAAGACGTGGGGTACGAACACCTCGGGGTGATTCCTGAAATGTTCCAAAGATTGGGCATTGCAATGGAAAGGCAGGGAGATGATCTCTTCATTCCGGCACAAGAGAGTTATGAGATCCAGTCTTTTATGGACGGCTCTATACTCACCGTAGCCGATGCCCCTTGGCCTGGCTTTACCCCAGACCTGCTAAGCATTGTTTTGGTAGTAGCCACCCAAGCCAAAGGAAGTGTTCTCATTCATCAAAAAATGTTTGAAAGCCGCCTATTCTTTGTAGATAAGCTGATTGACATGGGCGCCCAAATTATTCTGTGTGATCCCCATCGGGCAACGGTAATTGGTATGAACAGGCAAATTCCGCTAAGAGCCACCACTATGACCAGTCCTGATATACGAGCGGGCATTGCCTTGCTGATTGCCGCCATGAGTGCAGAAGGCACGAGTACCATCCACAATATTGAGCAAATAGATCGTGGTTACGAGCGCATTGATGAACGATTACGGGCCATTGGTGCCGATATCATTCGCGTATAAAAGATAGGTGTCACCCAAGTGACGTTTCATTTGGTGAACTATCGCGACCTTTAGGGCATTCTTAACTGAAAGAACGAATAATCATGAAGCAACTCCTTCGCAGACCTTCTACCTATCTTCTCGTAGGCGCTTTGGCCTTGTTTGGCTTCCAACAAATGCGCTCACATGAAAACAAGCACAATGTGGATGAGCAGGTAGGCGTACTCAATATTGGTGATAAAGCCCCAGAACTCGCCTTTCAGGATCCGGAAGGCAAAGTGCGCAAGCTATCTGATTTGCGGGGGAAAATTGTCTTGATCGACTTTTGGGCCAGTTGGTGTGCTCCTTGTCGCAGAGAAAACCCAAATGTGGTTCGCACGTACAACAAGTTTAAAGATGCCGAGTTTAAAAATGCCGATGGCTTTGAGGTTTTCAGCGTATCGCTAGACCAAAGGAAAAACGCCTGGGTGCAGGCCATTGAGGCCGATGGCTTGGTATGGGAAAACCATGTGAGCGATTTGAAATATTGGCAGAGCGAGGCGGCACGCATTTATAATGTTGGCAGTATTCCCGCCACCTATTTAATAGATGCCGATGGCGTTATCATTGCCAAAAATCTCCGCGGATCTGCTTTAGAAGGCACTTTATCGAAGCTTACTAAGTAGTTTTTAGCCTACATATTATGAAAGAACGCCCTGCATATGCAGGGTTTTTTATTGTCTTTTATTTTTTTTTCTGAAATAAATTTCTCCGCAGTCACCTGATTTAATGGGGTTTAAAGAATTTCCGTTAAATATTTCACAATTAATGTTAAACCTCAGACTTGTAACCTTCAGATAACATTGCTACAATTGTTAACGATTTCAAAACTCTTTAACTA